>CAZKEW010000043.1:0-14495 GCA_964551885.1 uncultured Eubacteriales bacterium | reverse complement strand
TCTTGAAGGGGACGGTCACGACTTTGCTTTCCCGGGAGCCGACATTCAATGTCCCGAGGCTGCCGGTCTCAATCTCGGCGCCATCCTCAGCAACCGACCACAGGAATTCATACTCGCTGAGGTTTGTGAAGAAAAATTTGTTCACGACTTCGACCTTTCCAGAGGCCAGGTCAACGGGCTTGAACCCGACATTCTGGTAGACTTTCTTGACCTCTATGGTCTTCGGCGTGATGGCGCGGTCGGGAAGAACCAGGCCGTTGCAGCAGAAATTTCCGTCGGTTGAAGAATCGCCAAAATCACCGCCATAGCCGAAGTATTCCCGGCCGTCCGGCGTCGTCTTCAGGATGCCCTGGTCCACCCAGTCCCAGATGCATGCACCCTGGAGCTGATCGTACTGCTCGATGGCGTCCCAATAATCCTGAAGGTTGCCGGTCGAGTTTCCCATGCTGTGGGCGTATTCACATTGGATGAGAGGGCGGTCCTGCTTCTTTTTGGCGTATTCGACAATTTCTTCGATGCTGGCATACATCGGGCAGTAAATATCTGTGTGGGGACGCAGCTCTGCCCTCTCGTAATGGACGGGCCTGGACGGGTCGCGGCGATGAATCCACTCGCTTGCCGCCTCGAAATTTGTCCCATCTCCAGCCTCATTTCCCATCGACCAGATGATCACCGAAGGATGGTTCTTGTCTCTCTCGACCATGCGCATAATGCGGTCGAGGTGAGCATCCTTCCATTCCGGCCGGCTGGCCAGCGTCACCTCTGGCTTATAGCCCATCCCATGAGACTCGATGTTCGCCTCGTCGATGAGGTAAATGCCGTAATAATTGCAGATCTAATACCACTGAGGGTCATCGGGGTAATGGCATGTTCGAACGGTGTTGATGTTGTGCTGCTTCATGAGCAGGATGTCCTTGACCATCGACTCTCGCGTGATGTAATGGCCGGTGATAGGGTCGTGTTCGTGCCGGTTAACGCCCTTGATCAGGATGGGCTGGCCGTTGAGGAGAAGCTGGCCGCCCTTGATCTCAACCTTGCGAAACCCGAACTTTGCGCTCTCGATTTCGATGATTTTGCCGTTGGAGTCTTTGAGCAGGAGAACGGCGGTGTAGCGGTTGGGATGCTCCGCCGACCACTTCAGGGGGTCTGCGACATCGGCTTTTATCAAAGTGATGCTCTCCGCACCTGGTGCGATATAAACGCTTGTGCCTTTGGCGAGGATTTCGCCGCCGACTGGCTTGCTGGCCGGGTCAAGGAGCATGACTTCGACAGAATGATCGCGGCAGGCTGCGCTGCCGTAGTTCATGACCCAAGTTTTGACTTTGAGCACGGCATTGCGATACTCGTCGTCGAGATCTGCTTTAATCTCGAAATCGCGGATGTGAGCGGAGGGCGTCGAGAAAAGATAGACATTCCGGAAGATGCCGCTGAGCCGCCAGAAATCCTGGCATTCGAGATAGGAGCCGTCCGACCAACGGTAAACTTCTGCAGCGAGGATATTTTTTCCGGGGCGGAGGGAGCGGGTGATGTTGAATTCTGCCGGCGTGCGGCTGTCCTCGCTGTAGCCCGCTTTCTCGCCGTTGATCCAGAGATAAAACGCCGATTCCACGCCGTCAAAATGGAGGAAAACTTGGCAGTTTTGCCATCCGTCCGGAACAGTAAATTCCGTGCGGTAAGAGCCGACCGGGTTGCGGTCATGCAGGATGCGAGGAGGATCGGGCGGAAAAGGATAAGGGATATTCAGATAGATCGGCACGTCATAACCCTGGAGCTGCCAATTTCCCGGCACGGAAATTTCCTTCCAGCCGCTGACGTCGTAGTCGACTTTGTAAAAATCCATAGGTCTGTCGGCGGGCTTCGAGACCCAGTTGAACTTCCACTTCCCGTTGAGCAAGAAGAGATATTCGGACTTGAATCTGTCGCCGGCGATAGCCTTTTCTAAGGTGGCATAAGGCATCAGTGTCGCGTGGGGCGGCTCTGTGTTCCGGCTGAAGACCAGGGGGTTTTCCCAGTCATTAGCTTGCGAGGGCTGGGAAGCTGGGGTCTGGGAAGCCTGAGAACCCAAGAGGAGCGAAAGGACCGCAACAGCAGAAATAATAATCCCGGAAATTAGAACCGGCGATTTCCTTAAGCTTATTTTATTGGGAGGGAATTGAAACATCCGTCTCTCCTTTCGAAATGACCTGTCCTCATTTATAGCCTGATCTCCTTCCTCAATCAAGAAAAAACGGTGCGGGACATTCCCCCAGGTGCCTTCCTTCTGCGCCGCCCTCTGTCGATAATTAGGTAAACGGGTATCACAATAGAATTCTGTCATCGCGGGCATAATACTTTCTCCTTTTATCGGCAAATACGAGGATATCCCAAAATTGCCGATAGAAAAACGCTTCCTCTGTCATCGCGAGCACCCATCGGGTGCGTGGCGATCTCCTGATAAATAACTGAGATCACTTCGCTTCGCTCGTGATGACATGGTTCTATCAGCAATCTTGGGGATATTGCGTCCCTGTCATTTTTGCCCGGTTTATTGTATACTATATATATAGAATTAGTAGGAATAAGGAGTAAAAATGAGCCGCACTTTTTATAAATTTTTTGCCCTTTTCATGGCCTTCTTGCTCGTCTCTGGATGCTCTGCTTCAAAGGCATCGTCAGAAGAAGGCGACAACGGGAATCAACACCTTCAAATCAAGGAGAATGTTATGGTGAAAAAAGTCATCAAATCAGATAAAGAGTGGAAAGAAATTCTGACACCGGAGCAGTACCTGGTGCTGCGGAAGAGCGGCACGGAGAGAGCTTTCACAGGCAAATACAATGATCATTATGAAAAAGGGATCTATGTTTGCGCCGCCTGCGGCACTCCCCTCTTCAGCTCGGAGACAAAGTATGATCATGGCACCGGCTGGCCGAGCTATACGGCGCCTGTTGACAAGAGCCATATTGACTACCACAATGATTATTCTCTTTTGATGAAGCGGACAGAAGTGAGATGCGCCGCCTGCGGTTCTCACCTCGGCCATGTTTTTGACGACGGGCTGGCGCCGACACACAAGCACTATTGCATAAACTCTGTCGCACTCAACTTCAAACCCAATGTGGAAGCTGAAAGCGCCGGTAAAGATAGCCATTCATTTGCTGAAGAAAAGAATGAACTGGTAGTTACTGCTACTACTACTTTTTCTTCCTCCTCCGCGAATGCCCCTGCTGCTAAAGAAGAAAGGGGATCTAAAACCGCAAATATGGAGACCGCCACCTTCGCTGCCGGCTGCTTCTGGGGAGTCGAGGATACGTTCCGCAAGGTCAAAAGCGTCATTTCCACGCGCGTCGGGTACATGGGCGGGAAGGTCGAAAATCCAACTTACAGGATGGTCTGTTCAGACAAGACCGGGCACGCTGAATCCATCGAGATTGTCTTTGACCCTTCAGTCGCCAGTTATGCCCAACTTCTTGAATATTTCTTCCTGCTTCATGATCCCACCCAGGTCAATAAGCAGGGACCGGACACAGGAACTCAATACCGGTCGGTGATCTTTTATCACTCCGAAGAGCAAAAAGAGGCGGCCCTGAAAATGATTGAACGCTTAGAAAAATCGGGGAAATACGACAAACCGATAGCCACTCAGGTCGTCGCGGCCTCAGAATTCTATCAAGCTGAGGAATATCATCAGCAGTACTACAAAAAACTCCGAAAAGATAGGTAGCAAATTGTTATTGCGAGGAGCTTTGCGACAAAGCAATCCAACGAAATCGTTACGAGAAATCGAAGATTTCGAAGCAATCTCAGTTTGAGATTCTTCGCTGCGCTCGGAATGACCCTTTCGAGTCAGATCGCCGCGCCGTTTCCAGCGGCTCGCGATGACAGTGCAGTCCCTCTCTTAGCTCATTTGGCGCTGCGATACAAAGCCTCGACAGGAATAGGCTTCTTTTCTACTCCGGGGCCGCTGTAAGAAACTTTTAATCCGTCCCCGCCCGTCTTATCAAAAAATAAAACGCGAATGGGATGGAGTCCGGCGCCCAGCGCAATGGCGCCTCCTTTCTCGAGCATGCCGTGGAGGCCGTCGTTATCTACCACCAGTTCGTCGCCGATATAAAGCCGGCTTCCATCATCGGAATCCGTGAAGAACGTATAGACGCCGTCAACAGGCACCCGAACAAATCCTGAATACATAAACCCGAAATGCTCATCTCTGTTTCTGGGCGCAAAAGAAAAATTCTCCAACACTCCTTCCTTTTCGGGCTTGCCGGCAGCAAAATCCGGAAGGCGGTCCCAATCACCCTCGTAATAGGCATAGCCGATTCCCGGCACGGCTTCCGCAATTTCCACGGCCTGCCTCGGCTCAACCATGGTGAAGGTGGCGCTGGCGCTTCCGCTCACCGGCTTCCCTTTCCTGAAGCACCGGCTGGAGACCGTCGCGCTCTGGGTCAAATGAATAGGTCCACCGACAAGCGGGGAGTCCGCTTCCGGCACGCTGCCGTCGAGAGTATACCGGATTTTTACATTTTCCCGGTCCGAAGACAAAAAAACGTCGATAGAGTCTATGAAAATATTTTGCTCTGCCACAATAGATGGCGGGTCATTCACGTCAGGCTTTCCACCAACCTCAAGCACGACAACGCTGTTCACAGAGTCCGGCGCCTGGGCCGGCGCCGCAATCACGAGCGCATCCTTTTGCCGTGCAACCTCCAATGACTTCTTTTCAAAATCTGATAAAAGATAAGATTTGCGGGGTTGATTATAGATTCCCGGAACAATAAGCTTTCCGCCCTCGGGCCAGTCGAACACATGGAGGTAAAGGCGAGTTCCGCCCTTGATGGATTTCTGGGTGCATCTCCCCCACTCCAATGACTTGAACGGACTGGCCTGGGTGCCATAGATAGCTTCGCCGTTCACCCCCATCCATTTTCCCATGGCCTCGAGGCGCTCAACGCTGGGCTGCGGAATCAATCCCTCCGCCGTGGGCCCGACGTTAAGCAAGAAATTTCCGCCTTTGGAAGCTATATCCGCCAATTTCCGGATCACGTCTTCGGCCGATTTCCAGTTCTGGTCATGTTTGTTGTAGCCCCAATTGTTGTTCATGGTCATGCAGGTTTCCCAGTCGATGCCCGGCAGGCCCGTCGGGGGAATCTCTTGCTCCGGGGTGCCGAAATCGCCGGCGTATTCCCCTTTTTTAGTGAGGCCCGCCATGCCGGACCTCCCCACGTCCACCCGGTTGTTGATGATGATACTGGGCTGGAGGCTGCGCACATAATCATAGATTTCCTGGCCGTATTCATGATTCCAAGTGCTCTCCCACTCTCCGTCAAACCAGAGGACCCCGATCTCCCCATAATTTCTCACCAGCTCGGCGAGCTGGTTTTTCATGTGCTGAATGTAGCGTCGAAAATCCGCGCCTTCGGTGGAGCGGTTCGTCTCCCAGTCCCGGCGGGGCAGGTAGTCGGGATGATGCCAGTCCATGATGGAGTGGTACCAGCACATCTTGATCCCCTCCCGGCGGCAGACCTCAGACAGCTCCTTGAGAATGTCCCGCTTGAACGGCGTTGACACGACGTCGAAATCTGTATACTTGGAGTCGAAAAGGCAGAAGCCGTCATGATGTTTGGAGGTGATGACGATGTATTTCACACCGGCCTCTTTGGCGATCCGGACCCACTCGTCGGCATTGAATTTCACAGGGTTGAACTCGCCGAGGAATTTGTCATAAACATCGACCGGAATCCGGGCTGTCGTCCTGATCCACTCAGCATGGTTGGTCTGGCCGTGCCACTCGCCGGCAGGGATGGCATAAAGCCCCCAATGGATGAACATCCCGAACCGGGCCTCGCGCCACCAGTCCATCCGCGAATCGCCGCTTTTAGCAACAGGCTCCCGGTTTTTAGAACAGTTCCAGGCTAGGATGAAAACCAAGGTAAACAAAAAAAGGAACGGCCCCATTTTTGACTTTTTCGAGTTTATTTTTTTCATGTTAATCTCCCTTAATCGTCTTATCGTTTAATTTTATAATTATTTAGAGCAAGTTCAAATAGACTTCTCGTATCATTAATAGACTTGGCTTTTCCCAAGCTCGAATGCTCAGATTTTCTCCCTCTTTTTAATCTTAAATGAGAGTAGTTCCGTCTATCTGACTTTAGCGCTTTTATCGGCTTTAACTCTAAGTTTTGAAAGCCACAGATTCGGCAAATAACCCCATTTTTTGGCCAGGAGTGTTCCGGCAGCGAACGCGGCGAGCGAGCCGAAGACAGAAGTCATGAACGGGGCTTCCATTCGGAAAACATAAGTCGCGAGAGGTGTCAGGATGAGGCCGGTGAGGAGCGCGCTCACGGCCGCGACGCTTCCGCCGATTCGGGAGTACAAGCCGATCATCGTGATCACCAGAATCCCGGCGGTCCCGAACGAACAGGCTGTCAGGACAAGCTCAGCCTCGCGGGAGAAGCGAAATCTCTTCGTCTTTCCTTCATCGCAGCCCCTCACATTTCGGGGGATTTATATATCAGGAAAAAATGGCTGTCAAATAAAAAATGAGAAAAAAATAATAGCTGAGAAAGAAGGAAGAAATAAATAGAGAATCGCCTTAGCTTGTCCTTTTCCCCTGAGAGTGATAAAATTTATAAAAGTTCATGCGTACGATACTCTTCACCGGAAAAGGAGGCGTCGGCAAGACGACGCTCGCAGCGGCCACGGCTCTTCTCTCCGCCCGCCGGGGCTACAAAACTCTCATCATCTCCACGGATGCCGCCCACAGCCTTTCCGACTCTTTCGAGGTTCAGCTCGAAAATACTCCCAAGAAAATTATCTCCAACCTCGTTGGCCAGGAAGTCAATGCCTTGGAGGAGATCGAGAAAAAATGGGGCGAGATCAAAACCTACCTCATGGCCCTTTTTGCTTCCCAAGGAATCGATACGATCGAGGCCGAGGAGCTGAGCGTTTTCCCGGGGATGGAAGAGCTTTTCAGCCTGATGGAAATCCGCCGGTACAACCAGACCTCGGATTACGATGTCATCATCGTGGATTGCGCGCCGACCGGCGACACGCTTCGCCTCCTCAGCGCTCCCGAGATCACCGGCTGGTACCTGAAGCACATCTTCCCCATCCAGAGAACCGCAGCCAAGGCTGTCCGGCCGGTGGCCAACCGGATCCTCCCCTTCCCTTTCCCCGAGGACAGCGTTTTTGAGACGATGAAAAAGCTGACCTCGCAGCTCGCCGAGATGAAAGAAATTCTCGAGGACAGCGAAAAGACATCCATCCGACTCGTCATCAACCCGGAGAAAATGGTCATCAAGGAAGCCCAGCGGGCTTATACATTTTTTAGCCTTTTCGGATATGGGGTCGATTTGATCATCGTCAACAGGCTGCTTCCCCCATCGGTCGAGGACCCTTATTTTAAAAAATGGAAGACCATCCAAGAAAGCTACCGGCATCAGATCGAAGAGAGCTTCTCGCCGGTTCCCATTTTGACCGCCGAGCTCCACAGCCAAGAAATTGTCGGGGTGTCGCTTCTTGAAAAAATGGCCGAAAGCGTTTACAAAGGAGCCGACCCCGCGCGGCTCTTCTTCGTTCAAAAACCCATCCGGATAGAAAAGGAAGACGGAAAATTTGTCCTCTCCCTGTATCTGCCTTTTGTGGAAAAAAGCGAACTGGACCTCACTCAAAAGGGAGAAGAGCTCTTCATCAAGGCGGGCGCTATCAAAAGGAACATCCTTCTGCCGCGGATTCTTCTCAACCATTCCATCCACCAAGCCAAGTTTGTCAACGAAAGACTCAAGATTACGTTTAAATAAATTTTTAAGAAGGAGGTAAGAGCATGGCCGCTGAAAAAACGCGCGAGATCAGGATATGCATTCCCGAAGAGCTGTTTACGGCCTTCATCCCCCAAAAAACCCAGGACCATCTCCTCAGAGCCGGAAAAGAACTCCTCCTCGCTCTCCGCTCACTCATCGATTCGCGGATCGAGTCCCTGGAAAAGAGGGAAGGGCAAAAGGCGGAAACCAAGAAGAAAATCAAGATTGAGTAGAGGTTGGACTTGATTCCTGATTGATTTTGGATTAATTTTATACATCTTTCAAAATTCCGATGACTCAAACTGCAAGGACAGGGGCAAACAGCCAGAAAATCAGGATGCTGGGCCTCATCCCCGAAAAATGGCGTGACGGCATACTGGATGGCCTGAACAAGCTGGCCAATTTCTTTGTGGGGCTCAACATCAGCCCCAATGTGCTGAGCGTCTTCGGTCTTCTGGCCGGATTGGGAGCGGGCCTCCTCTTCGCCTTCAACCACCCTGTCTGGGCAGCAATATTGATCATCATCAGCGGTGTTTTCGACATCCTCGACGGCAAAGTGGCGGCCAAGGCCAATAAAAAGAGCCTTTACGGCGCCATTTTTGATTCCACCCTCGACAGATACTCGGAATTTTTTATTTACTTCGGCTTAGCTATTTATTTCAGAAACCGGTGGCCTCTATGGATATTGTTTTTCACTTTCCTCGGGTCCACCATGGTCAGCTACACCCGGGCCCGGGCCGAAGGCTTGGGCATTGAGTGTAAAATCGGGTTTATGCAGAGGGCAGAACGGATGACTCTTCTCGTGCTCGGGGCCCTTATCGGTTCTATCTTCAAGATTTTCGACACGGCGATGATCGTGGTTTTGATTGCCATCGCCCTCGTTTCAAACATCACGGCTTTCGAGAG
This sequence comes from uncultured Eubacteriales bacterium, assembly GCA_964551885.1. Taxonomy (GTDB): domain Bacteria; phylum Acidobacteriota; class Aminicenantia; order Aminicenantales; family UBA8522; genus CAZKEW01. Next base: position 5,813 of record CAZKEW010000043.1, on the reverse strand, counting down.
AACTCTTCACGTGAGAAAAATCGAAATCCAAAAGAAAAGAGAAAAGGAGGTCTGAAGACATGAGCAAAGTCAGGGTTGCCATCATCGGCGTTGGGAATTGCGCCTCATCTTTGGTCCAGGGAATCGAATACTATAAGAACGCCAAGGAGGCGGATTTTATTCCTGGCGTTATGCACGTCAATTTAGGCGGCTATCACATTCGCGACACCGAGTTTTCAGCCGCCTTCGACATCGACAAAAACAAAGTCGGGAAAGACCTGAGCGAAGCCATTTTCACCTGGCCGAACAACACCACGAAATTCTCCGACGTTCCCCACCTCAACGTGAAAGTGCAGCGGGGAATGACCCATGACGGCCTGGGGAAATACCTTTCTCAGATCATCCAGAAGGCTCCTGGGGCAACGGCTGATATCGTGGCCATCCTCAAAGAAACAAAAACGGATGTCGTCGTCAGTTACCTCCCCGTTGGAAGCGAGGAGGCCACAAAGTGGTATGTGGAGCAGGTCTTGGAGGCGGGCTGCGCTTTTATCAACTGCATCCCTGTCTTTATCGCCAGCGAAAAATACTGGCAAAAACGGTTTGAGAGCAAAGGGCTGCCGATCATCGGCGACGATATCAAGTCCCAAGTGGGAGCGACTATTCTCCACCGCACCCTGGTGAACCTCTATCTCGACCGCGGCATGCCTATCGAAAGGACCTACCAACTGAACACGGGCGGGAACACGGACTTCCTCAACATGCTGGAAAGAGAAAGACTCCACTCCAAAAAAATTTCCAAGACGAACGCCGTGGTTTCCCAGATCAAGGCCCGCGGCTTAAGCATCGACCCCGAAAATGTCCATGTCGGCCCGAGCGATTATGTCCCCTGGCAGAAGGATAACAAACTCTGCTTCCTGCGCATCGAAAGCCGCCATTTTGGCGATGTGCCCACTCATATCGAGTGCCGGCTCTCGGTCGAGGACTCGCCGAACTCTGCCGGAGTCGTCATCGACGCTATCCGCTGCTCGAAGCTGGCTCTGGACCATGGCATCTCCGGAGCCCTCTTCGGTCCTTCATCCTATTTCATGAAGACCCCTCCAAAGCAGTATACCGATACAGACGCCAGGGAACTCACCGAAAAATTCATCAACGCTTATAGGAAAAAGACCGAAAAGCCCAAACCCAAGAAAAAGACATCAGCAAAAAAGCGATAGGAAGCGGAGAAAAAAGAAAGGCCGTTATTCGACGGTCACGCTTTTAGCCAAGTTCCGGGGCTGGTCGACGTCTGCGCCTCTTTTTGCCGCTATATGATAAGCGAAGAGTTGAAGCGGTAGAATAGTCAAAAAGGGGCTTAAAAGCGGAGAAACAGAGGGGACGCGAATGATCTCATCCACATGGCCCTGGATTTGGCCGTCATCTTCAATGGCGACAGCAATAATATAGCCCAGCCTGGTCTTGATTTCGGAAATATTGCTGAGCATTTTTTCGTAGGCTCTATCCTTGGGGATGATGATCAAGGTGGGCATCTTTTCATCGATCAGGGCGATCGGACCATGCTTCATCTCGCCGCCGGCATAGCCTTCGGCGTGGATATAGGAAATCTCCTTGAGCTTGAGGGCTCCCTCCAAGGCGATAGGATAGCTAACCCAGCGCCCGAGATACAGGAAGTGCGAAAAGGCAAGAAACCGCTGGGCTAATTCCTCGAGTTGCTTGGACATGGAAAGGATTCTCTCCATCTTATGGGGAATGCGCAGCAAGTCCTGGATGAGGGGGAAGCTGGTTCCCTCATCCATCTTTCCCTTGGCTTGGGCCAGATAAAGGGCGAGAAGAGCAAGAGCGGCAAGCTGAGCGGAAAATGTTTTTGTTGCGGCCACGCCGATCTCAGGGCCGGCATGAGTATAAAGCACGGCATCAGTCTCCCGGGAAATGGAAGAATTCATGACGTTGGATACGGCAAGGGTGAGGGCGCCCGATTTTTGGGTGGCTCGCAAGGCAGCCAGGGTATCGGCCGTCTCGCCGGATTGAGAAATAACGATGACTAAAGCTTTCTTATCTAATAGAAAATCCTGGTAGCGGTATTCAGAAGCATACTCTACGGTCACAGGAATTTGAGCCAGCGATTCGATAAAATACTTGCCGGCCAGCCCGGCATGAAAAGATGTGCCGCAGGCAATGATGACAATGCGCTGGATGTTTTTTAAATCCCGGGAAGAAACCCCTGCGTCCTCGAGATAAACCTTTCCCGTATCTTGGGAGATTCTCCCTTCGAGGGTGTCTCGGATAACCTGGGGCTGTTCGAAGATCTCCTTGAGCATGAAATGCTTGAACCCCTTCTTTTCGATCATCAAAGGATTCCAAGCCAGATAGTTCACTTTCTTGGTTAAGGGATTCCCTTCAAAATCAAAAAATCTCACGCCCTCCCTTTCCAATATAGCCATGTCCCTGTCCTCTAGGAAAACGACTTGGTTTGTATGGCCGAGGATGGGATTGATGTCAGAGGAGATGAGAAACTCTCCTTCTCCAATGCCGACTACTGCCGGGGGACCTGTTTTTGCCGCAACGATCTTGTCAGGATCTTTTATGGAAAGCACGGCAATGGCATAGGTTCCTTCAAGCTCACGCAGAGCCCGGCGCACTGCTCCCTCCAAGGATCCTTCAAAATATTTCTCGATAAGATGGGCAATGACCTCGGTGTCGGTCTCGGTAAGAAAAACATGCCCTTCCCCTTTGAGCTTTTCCTTGAGGGTTAAATAATTTTCGATGATCCCGTTATGGACAACGACCAGATTGCCTGAGCAGTCCCGGTGAGGATGAGCGTTTTCTTCACTCGGACGGCCGTGGGTCGCCCAGCGAGTGTGCCCGAGTCCATAGCTCCCCTCAAGGGGAGAAGCCTTCAAGCTCTCCTCTAAGTCACAGATCTTGCCTTTGACTCTCTTGACCTGGATCCGATTATCTTTGACGACAGCAATGCCCGCCGAATCATAGCCCCTGTATTCGAGTTTTTTCAGTCCGTCGAGCAAGACGGGGACCGCATTTTTCGGCCCCAGGTAGCCGATGATTCCACACATTATTTCCCCATCCTTTTCTTGGCCCAGCCGGGCTTTTCGATTTGACGGCTGCGAGCCACGGCCAACGCCCCTGGTGACACATCTTTCGTGATCGTGGAACCGGCTCCAACGTAAGAATTCCTGCCGACTTTGACAGGAGCCACAAGCTCAGTGCCCGACCCGATAAAGGCTCCTCGCTCGATCGTGGTCTGACATTTTTTGACCCCATCATAATTGCAGGTGATCGTGCCTGCCCCGATATTGACGTCCTCCTCAACAACGCTGTCCCCAAGGTATGAGAGGTGCCCGGCCTTAGACCGCTCGCCGAAGACCGTGTTCTTCATCTCCACAAAATTTCCAACCCTGGCTTTCGACCGGAGGACTGTCTTGGGCCGAAAATGGGTGAAGGGACCGACCTGGGCTTCATCTTCTATCGTGCTCTCTTCGATCATGGTCGAGCTCAAAATTTTGACCCGGTCACCGACGCGGGTGTTGATGAGATGGACAAACGGATAGATCCGGCACTCCCTTCCAAGGCGCGAGTTTCCTTCGATGACGACTGAAGGATAGAGGATTGTCCCCCGGCCTATGCGGACATCCAGGTCTATCCAGGTCGAAGCGGGGTCAAGCATGGTCACTCCCTTCGCTTCGAGCTCGCGCATTTTTCTATCTCGAAGAACCCGCATGGCTCTGGCCGCATCGCGAGCGGACTCTATGACAAGAGCTTCCTCAGGCCGCAGACACCTAAAAACCCCAACCTTCTTTTTTCTTCTGACTGCCGTCTGGATGATGTCAGACAGCGAGATCTGCTTTTTTCGGCGGCTGCCAACATCCTCGAGAGTCTCAAGGAGATCTTGAATCCTGAAAACATAGACGCCCATCTCAAGTTCCTTGCCTCGAACATCGACGCTCATCCTTGTCCAAGCGTTCTTCTCCTTCTGATGGCGATGAAGCAAAGATTTTAACGAACCCGGACTTAAGAGAGGATACCGGGGATCCAGGATCAAAACATCTTTCCCTTTACGGCTGTGGAGAGCGCCTTTTATCGAATGGATGTCTTCCTTCCCGCCCTCCTTAACGACATATATTTTCTCAGGCTTCAGGCTTGCCAAAGAATCTAATGCGAGCTGAATTGTGGGTTTTCCCAGCAAGGGATGAGGGGGCGCGAATTTCCCTGGCTTGCCCTCCATCCCCCCCTCTGATACGAAGACAACGACCAGGATATTTTCGCTCATGTCATGCGCGTGATGAGCTTGAATTTTTTATCTTCCCAGAGAGGCTCAAAATCCGTCTCGTTCTGGGCTAAGGTTCTATAGAATTTGTCTTTCTGGAAGGCCTTTTTCAGGTGCTCAAGAGCTTCTTCGGTTTTTCCCATGAGGACATAAGCAGTAGCCATAAAATAGTAAATCCTTCCCTCGTCCTCTTTCATCTCCAGCGCCTTCTCGAGCAGCTTTAAGGCCTCTTCATGATCCCCGGTGTTCATCTTGTAAACGCTATAGTGAAAGTAATCGTCAACTGTTTTCAGGGAAACGGTCTCCTTTTTCCCCTTTTCTTGGGTAATCTCGAGATACATCCTGGCCCGGTCAACGAGCTCCTTTTCTGTATCGTACTTTTCGAGGAAAGATTTCAACAATTCCTGAGCCTTTTCCATTCTTCCCTTATGAAATTCTCTCATGGCCTCGCTGTAGGCTGAGAGGGCCTTCTCGTAACTATCTTTTTTGGCTTTTTCTTCCTTCACGTTTAATCTCCCAGAATCGAAATTTGTGTGGGTATATTTTAGCGCAGAAGGTCTCTTTTTACAAGGAAAATTCCCCTTAAGCTCTCAGGTAACGAGGAAAGGCGGCCTCTTCGAAGGACCAGCAGTCAAAGTTTCGGAGAAGAAAATGGACGGCCTTGAGGTGGAGGCTGTGGCCGGCCCGGTCAGCCTGGAAATGGCCCAGCAGAGGATGCCCAAAGAGCGCCAGATCGCCGATCAAATCTAAAATCTTATGGCGGACAAATTCGTCGGGATACCGGAGGGGGCCGCTGATGACCTTTTCGTCGTCGAGGACGACGGCGTTCTCCACGGAGCCGCCAAGCGCCAGCCCCTGTCTTCGAAGCTCAGGGACATCTTTCAAAAACCCGAAAGTCCGGGCCGGGGCAATCTCATCGAGAAAAGCTTTTTGAGTCAGGGCAAGAGACATTTCTTGCTTCTGAATCAACGGATGAGAGAAATCAATCAAGTACGTTATCCGGAAATCCACATCAGGAGAAAAAGAGAGGCTGGCTTGATTTTCACGAAGAGTATGCGCCTTGAGAATTTTTACTATCTTTCTCTTCTCGGGAAGAGGCTTGAGGCCGGCACTGAGGATAGCCTGCGCCAACGGAGCCGCGCTGCCATCCATGACCGGGATTTCGGGGCCATCGAGTTCTATCTCTAGGCTGTCGATGCCAAGAATGTGGAGGACAGCCATCAAATGCTCAATCGTCTGGACAACGCAAGCCCCAGAAACCAAAGACATGCAATTCTTAACCTCAACCTTTTTGGGGTCAGCCTCTATCTCAAGGCCGCCTAAATCCAGCCTGCGGAAGAGGATTTTTCCCCTGGAAGATGGCTTTAGGGTCAGGGTGACCTCCTTTCCGGAATGGATCCCGACACCGGAAAGGCAGACCGCTTTCTCGAGGGTTCTCTTTTCGATCATCCGTGACTCGTCTTCGAGAATTATTCTCTAAAGCTGCGCTTTCTGTCAATGAGGAAGCATTTCCGTTTCCGTGATGATCATGGAGCCCTTCGATGTCACTAAAGAG
>CAZKEW010000042.1:0-14631 GCA_964551885.1 uncultured Eubacteriales bacterium | reverse complement strand
CAAGTCGGCGCCGAGGCCCAGAGGCTCCTGGAGGTTGCTGTGACTCGACTGGGTCTCAGCGCCCGTGCCTATGATCGCGTCCTGAAAGTCGGCCGGACGATCGCCGATTTGGCCGGGGAAGACAACATCTCCACCCTCCACGTCTCCGAAGCCATCCAGTACCGGATGATGGATAGGTATTATTGATTTATCCTCCAAATTGCGAACAAAATTTGACAGAACCCAGTAGAAATACGGTTCTATGAATTTTGGCAATGGATAAAAGGATTAAGAGGAATACCAATTTAATTAAATTCCCGCAATTTTTCGAAAGTGAAATCCATAGATAGCAAATGATATTGCTAAGCTAAAAAAGCGGGGGCGTCTGACTAATGTCCAGGAGATAAGTTTCCAGTAATATAATCTTTCTTTTCCCTTTATCCCCAAAGCCCAGATAGATCTTAAAAATGCTTTGAAGTAAGAAAATTTAAGAGAGGTTTTTCTCTTTAATTGCTTCGGTCTGTACCCCTTTAAGAATGTTATAACCCGTTCATAGTATTGTTTAGGGGAGTAAATCGTCTTGAGAATATTCTTATAACCATTAATGAGTGTTTCAATATTCATTTTGGGAATAAAATTGAGCGAACAGTCTGTGTTGTCACCAGATGGATCATTTAACAATCTATTTTCTTTTTTTAGGCGGTGATAAAGCCTTGTGCCACGGGGTGCGTTCAACAGTCCGACCATAGCTGTGACAATTCCACTCTTTTGAATAAAACTTATCTGTCTTTCAAAAATTGAAAGGGGGTCATTGTCAAAACCCACGATAAATCCTCCCTGAACTTCTAGACCAGCATCTTGAATTTTTTTAACACAGGCTATCAAGTCACGATTTTTATTCTGATATTTATTGCATTCTGCAAGGCTATCTTCATTTGGAGTTTCGATCCCGATGAAAACCTTTCTAAAGCCTGCTTTGACCATTAACTGCATCAGTTCCTCATCATCAGAAAGATTTATAGACGCCTCGGTTGAAAAATGAAAAGGAAAATTTTTTTGTTTCATCCAATCGATTAAAAAGGGAAGTATTTCCACCTTCAGTCTTTTCCTATTACCTATGAAATTATCATCGACAAAAAATACTCCGCCTCTCCAGCCCTGGGTATATAAAATCTCCAATTCTCCTAAAATCTGCTCTTTGCTTTTAGTCCGCGGTTTATGTCCATTTAGGACAATGATGTCACAGAATTCGCAATTGAAGGGACAGCCCCTGGAGTATTGAATACTCATTGAAGCATATTTTTTCATGTCGATAAGGTTCCACTGTGGATAGGGAGTCTTTCTTATATCAGGCCACTCTTTAGAGGCATAAATGCGCTGGCCGCATCTTTTTTTTAAGTCATCTAGAAAAGATGGAAGCGTACCCTCAGCTTCATTAAGGACAAAATGGTCCACATCATCGAAGTCCTCATATCCTGTGCTAAAAAGAGGACCTCCAGCGACAATTCTATTTCCAAATCTTTTAGATTTTTTCATTACTTCAAGTGCCGACTTTTTTTGAACGACCATAGCGCTGATAAATACATAATCAGCCCACCTAAGGTCATCCTCGGTTAAAGCAGAAACGTTCATATCAATAAGCTTTTTCTCCCATTCTTCGGGAAGCATTGCAGCTACAGTTAACAATCCCAGAGGCGGGAAAGATGCTTTTTTTGAAATGAATTTCAGAGCGTGTTTAAAACTCCAAAAAGTATCTGGATATTCCGGATAAACAAGAAGAATTTTCATTGCTTAGCTCCCGATTGTACTTTGGCGGATATGTCAAATAATATTTTATTATATAATACTAGTCTTTGTTAGCTCAATAGCGGCCAAATATTGTAATAAATAGTCATTTTTCATGCCAGCATTTTCTTATGCACTTTAAAGCTGTTTGAAATAAAAAAATTGACAAGGAAAGAATATTATTCTATATATTAAAACACCATTGGTGAGCGTTCTTTGACAATTTAAATTCGGGTTTAAAGGTAGGGAAGTCCGTGTAAGGCGGACACAGCCCCCGCTACTGTAATCGGGGACGAATTCCAGAAGATGCCACTTTCCTCAAATCGGGGATAGGAAGGCCTGGAATGAGGATGATCCGAGAGTCAGGAAACCTTCTTTAAACCTTCAAAGCCCTTCTTCGGGAGGAAGAGAGGGTTAATTTTTTTTGCTTATTTTCCCCCAAAATCAGGATATAAGCAAAAGTTCAGGCTTTTCTTTAAAGCATTACAGAGCGGGGGCAAAACTTTCAGGAGGTAAAAGTTATGGCTAAAAAAATTTTTCTTTTTGCCCTTGCTATGACAATCTTATCGCTCTCCCTTCACTCTGAAGAAAACAAAGAAAAAACTTCTCCCTCATCTCTTCAGTACACCGTCGTGGTCACAGCCACCAGAATCGAGACCTCGGTCAAAGAGATAGCTAGTTCTGTGACTGTTATCTCTACAGATGACCTAAAGAAAATGAAAAAATTGACAGTGGTTGAAGTTCTGGAGGAGGTTTTGGGAGTGACTATCATTCAGAACGGAGGAACGGGTGCTGCTGCCTCTGCCTCTCTTCGGGGTGCGAATTCAGAACACACCTTAGTCCTGATGGATGGGGTTGAGCTTAATGACCCCGTTACTCCCTCTCGATCTTATGACTTGGCTCACCTTCCCCTGGAGAATATTGAAAGGATCGAAATATTGCGTGGTCCCCAGAGCACCCTCTATGGTTCGGATGCAATAGGCGGAGTCATCAATATCATTACTAAAAAGGGAGAGGGAAAACCGAAAATCTCCCTTTTGAGTAGCGGCGGATCATACGCCACTTTCAGTGGAAATGCTGGAGTTAGCGGCGGGACTGCTAAGATCAATTATTCATTAGGACTTTTCTACTTCAACACCCGAGGCATATCAGCTGCTGATGCAAGTCTTCCAGGAAATGCGGAGCAAGATGGTTACAAAAATCAGTCGTTATCGGGAAGACTCGGATTTAAGCCTTTAGATAATCTCGAAGTTGATATTATCGTTCGCTCCCTTGCGACGAAAACAGATATTGACAACTTCGGGGGAGCCTATGGAGACGATCCAAACAATACCCAAGATTATAAATCTTTATTCCTCAAGGGCCAAATTCGGTCTCTTTTTCTTAAGAATCGCTGGGAGCAAAAACTGGGCCTTTCTCTTATTGATACCAATCGCCAATACGATAATCCTATAGATAGAGCCCATCCTTTTGATTCAGAGAATGGCCTTTTCAAAAGCAAATTGCTCAAAATTGACTGGCAAAACAACTTCTTTCTCCACCAAACAAATACTTTGACCTTTGGAGTTGACTTTGAGCAGGAACAAGGGGAGTCCGAATACCATTCTACTGGCCTCTGGGGACCTTTCTCGAGTATTTTCCCCATTCAAAAAGCCAATACTATCGGCATATATCTCCAGGATCAGATTAGATTAGCTGATCAATTCTTTGCAGCCCTGGGAGTGCGCCTCGATCACCACAGCCAATCTGGTCAAGCCGTAACTTATCGCTTAGCTCCGGCTTATTTTATCGAGAGGACGGGGATAAAATTAAAGGCTACCCTTGGAACGGGCTTTAAATCTCCTTCGCTCTACCAGCTCTATGCCCCAGGAACAGCCTGGGGTCCCATAGGCAACAAAAATCTTAAACGTGAAAAAAGCATTGGCTGGGATTTGGGAATCGAACAACAAATTTTTCAAGGGAAATTGATGCTGGGTGCAACTTATTTTTGTAACACTTTCCAAAACCTTATTAATTTCGATTTTATGCATGGGTACATAAATATTGGCCAAGCTGAATCCAAAGGAATTGAAATTTCTGTTGAATATAGGCCTACAAATGAATTTCTCTTTAGGGCTTTCTATACCAGATTAGAAGCAAAAGATAAGGATAAAGATACTTCTCTTTTAAGAAGGCCAAAGGATAAATTAACGGCAAACCTTAATTATGGTTTTCTCAAAAAATGGTCTATCAATCTTTCCTTTAGTTACATTGGAAAAAGAGATGATGTAGACTTTTCTACCCGGCCATATCCTCAAGTTACTTTACCCGGCTATACTCTCTTTAATGCTTCTGCATCTTTCGATCTGAGCTCTCATATCCAGATCTTCAGCCGCTTCGATAATATCCTCAATGAAAAATACGAAATGATCATTGGCTATGGAACTCCTGGTTTTTCTGCTTACGGAGGCGTTAAGCTCTTTTTTTGAAAAGCAGTACCGATCTCATAAAATGGATAGCATACCCCGTAGACAGTACAGCATTTACTTGAAAAAGGGCAGTTAAGATTCAAAGTGAAGTAATCCATCTTTCCCGTTATTTTTTGAGAGAGAAGGGATTTGTGGAAATTTTGCCGGTAATTATTTCCCCTATCACGGACCCTTTAACTGACTACCGGATTAGAGGTGAAATTGAATGCTATGGTTTTAAATATCAAATCACCAAAAGTATGATTTTCCATAAACAGATTTCTCTTCTTTCTCTCCCTCGCATTTTCTCCTTCTCTCCCAATGTCAGAATTGAACCAGCGGATAGACAAACGAGTGGAAAGCATTTAATTGAGTTTGTCCAGCTAGATCTAGAAATGAAAGAAGCAATCAGGGAGAATGTAATGGAACTTTGTGAAGCGCTCCTGGTTTATATCTTTGAGAAAATAAAACCCGATTTTGAATCGGACCTGGAGTTTTTCAAGAGAGATTTAAAAATTCCAAGAATTCCTTTCAACAAGATTACTCACCAAGAAGCGGTGGCAACCTACGGCTCAGACTATGAAACCGAGCTCTCGAAAGACTCGTTAGAACCAGTATGGCTTCTCGACTTTCCTATAGAGAGCAGGGAGTTTTATGATCGGGAATACTCGGATTGGCCAGGAATTCTTGTGGATATGGATTTGATTTATCCCGAAGGTTATGGAGAAGCTCTCTCGGGTGGAGAAAGAGAGTATCAATATGAAAAAATAAAGAGGAGAATCGAGCAAAAAGGAATAGATTTAAAGGCTTACGAGATATACCTTCAATTTGCTGAAAAAGGGCTGTTCCCTTCGGCAGGATTCGGGATAGGAATAGAAAGACTAACGCGGTATATCTGCGGTCTTCAGCGCATTGAAGAAACAAGACTATTTGCTAAGTTGCCTGGTGTATTAGGTTTATAGATTATTGCTCGACTCTAAAAGGACTTTATCCTCTCGGCCTGATGATGGAGCAGATGTCATAGAGGCTGTGGTTTGGGCTATTTTTCAGACCCTGAAGCGGATGAAGGAAAAGAAATGAGGAATGAGATCAATTTATCCAAAAGCTTATTCTGGGGACAGTGTTCACCTCTCTCCCAGCTGCCTCTAGTGGTTGGATCAATAATTAATAATTGGGCTAGCTTCTTCTGGCTTAAACCATGACGCTTTCTAAAAGTAACAATCTGTTCTCCTAAGCTATCAGATGTGGTTTTAAAGGGTATATACTCCAAGAATTGATGATATTAGGGATTAGGGAAAGCGACGGTCTTACCCGATTATTTTCCCAAAATTGGACAGTGATCTTATTCACCCCGATCCTTTCAGCAACCTCCTTCTGGAGGAGTTTCAGATCGAGCCTCCTTTTTCTAAGGTGGTCTCCCAGGGTATTTAGTGCCTGAGGATAGGCAGGGGAGAGTAGTTTTCTAGTCAGTAGGGTGATATGGCAAAAAGGCAACAAAACAGTGCGAGGATGTGTTCCGGGGAAAGAAAATTTATGCCAATGCCCAGATGGGGACAAAGGAAATCAAGAAATTTTGCCAAGTCGGCACCGAAGCCATCCAGTACCGGATGATGGATAAATATTACTAACCGGTGATATAATGGCGGCTTCAAAGCATGGAACTCAAAAAGTTTTTGGCGCTTGCGGCCGAAAGACTTTCCCTCTTCACCCTCAAGCACAAGGACACGCTTCTGAATGCCTTCATCATCCTCCTTCCTTTTTCTCTGTATTTGAAGACTTTGCTGCCCGGTCTTGGCAACACAGGAGATACGGCAAAATGGCAATTCATGGGCAAGGTCCTGGGAATTCCCCATGCGACCGGATATCCTCTCTATATTTTGCTCAATAAACTCTTTATCCAAATTCCCCTCAGGTCCATTGCTTACAGAGTGAACCTGATGTCTGCTGTTTTTTCGGTGCTGACCCTCTTTTTTCTTTACACTCTGCTGAAGGAGATTTCTAAGAGCAGAATGGCTTCTTTCTATTCTACTCTCTTGTTTGCTTTTACTTTGACCTATTGGTCCCAGTCCATCGTGGCAGAAGTGTACACCCTGAACAGCTTGCTTGTAGCCTTGGTCTTCTTTGTGTTGATCCAGTGGCATAAAACCAGAAAAGATAATTATTTCTATCTATTTCTCTTTTTTTATGCCCTCAGTTTTGGCAATCATCTGACCATGATCACCCTTTTGCCCGCCCTTCTCGTTTTCATGGTTGCCGTTGATCTCAAAATATTTATCAGGCCACGGGTTGTGGCCGCAGTCTTGGCCAGTATCGCCTTTCTCGCGGGACTCTATAGCTATTTTTTCATCAGAACTTCTCAGAGAGCAGCCTATCTGGAGCACGAAGTCAGGAATTTCAAAGGCCTTATTGCTCTTGTTACGGGGAAACAGTTCCAATCAAAAATGTTTGGGTTTTCTCTCCAGGAGATTTTCTCGGAAAGGATTCCGAGATTCTTCGGCCAATTTTTTGATGAATGGTCCATTGCCCTCTTCTTGCTGGCGGCGGTTGGCGTCTTTTTCTTGAGGAAAGTGGATAAAAAGCTTTTTTGGCTCTTTTTGATTTCTTTTCTTGGACAGGCAATTTTCTTATTGAACTATGACATTCCAGACATCTCGGCTTTTTATATTCCCCTTTTTCTGATATTTTCGGCCTTTCTCTGCTTTGGGATAGCTTATCTTTTAACAAAAACACAAAATATCCGCATTCTCTCTATTGCCCTCCAGATCGCCCTTGTCTTTTTACTTTCGAGAATGATTGTTTCCAACTATCCAAAAGTTGATAAGAGCAAAGAAAGAGACGCTGACTTGAGGCTGACCGCGTTTTTTGAGCACATACCGAGCTATTCTATTCTCATTACGGACAATTATCTCGATAAAGAATATGTTTACTATAAAACTCTCGTAGAATTCCCTGATAAGCCCGTTCTTCATTTAAAAATAGCCTCAGGAAATAATATCTCGTGGGAGGTCTACATTAACCTATCTATTGAATTCAGGACCAACCAAGAGCTGCGAGAATATCTTTTTCCTTCTGATTATCTAAAATTCTCTCCCGAAAAGTTGCTCGAACTCTTTTGCGATGACAAAAATTTGCAGGAAAAGCTGTTTGCCCATGTCTATCTCATTTCTTCCTCAACAAAAGAGGCTTTTGAAAGACAGGGTTTTAAAATAAAACCCGTCATCCTCAAATCAAAAATGGGAACGAGAAAATATCAATTTTTTAAGGTTAGCTTAGAAGGAATTTTTACGTAAAAGAGAAGAGATGCCTTTTTTAGGTGAATCTGATAGAATTCCCGTCTTAAAATTGGGGAGAAAAAGGGAGCGGAGAAAATGAAAAGAAATTTCTCTATGATCGTTGTCTTTCTTTTCATCGTTATGAGTCTTGTCTTTTCTGAAGAGGAAGAGAATCCTCTTTTGATAAAAGTTAAGCCGGCCAAGCTCACTCCCATGAAAAAAGAGGCTCTGGCTTGGGTGGATACGAACATGTCTGAGCTGGCCAAGCTGAATGATGAGATCTGGCGCTCGGCCGAAGTGGCCATGGAGGAATATAAGTCCGCAGAGGCTTTGGCTGCCTACCTCGAGAAGATGGGCTTCGTGGTGGAAAGGGGAGTGGCCGGTCTTCCGACAGCTTTCGTCGGAACTTCTGGCTCAGGCCAGCCTGTCATCGGCTTTCTCGCCGAGTATGACGCCCTTCCCGGACTTTCTCAAGAGGCCGCGAGCACGAAGAAGCCCGTCAAGGAAGGAGACCCGGGCCACGGCTGCGGCCACAATATTTTCGGTGTGGCCAGCGTGGCGGCAGCGGTTGCGGCAAAAGACGTCATGGCTCGGAATGGACTTCAAGGCACGATCAAAGTCTTCGGCTGCCCGGCTGAAGAAACCGTCGAGGGAAAGGTCTTTATGGCTCGCGCCGGGGTTTTTGACGGCCTTTCCTGCTGCATCCAGTGGCACCCGAGCTCGGAGAACGAGGTTTCCTTGGAATCGTCGAACGCCATGAACCAGTTCGAAGTGGAATTTTTTGGCAAGACCGCCCATTCGGCGGGTGACCCCTGGCACGGCCGGAGCGCGCTGGATGGTGTGGAACTGACGGACATCGGGCTGAACTTTCTGCGCGAGCATCTCAAGCCGACGGCCCGGATTCATTATGTGATTCTCGATGGAGGAGGAGCCCCTAACGTCGTTCCCGATTATGCCCGGGCTTGGTATTATGTGCGGGACGTCGACAGAGAAAGCGTGGAAAAAGATTATGAAAGGATGCTCAAAATCATCGAGGGGGCGGCCCTGATGAGCGGAACGACTTACAAGATTCATTTCAAGAGCGGTGTCCACGAGATGCTGCCCAATCGGACAGGCTCCGAAGTCGTCTATTCCAACTTGCTCATCGTCGACGCTCCGGCTTTTACGGCCGAAGAGCAGTCCTTTGCTAAAGAGATTCAGAAGAGCGTCGGAGTTGAGGAAAAAGGCCTGAGCGCAAAGATCGAGCCGTTTTCCCTTCCCCAAAGGAGCTGGGGAAGCGGTTCCACCGATGTGGCCGAAGTGAGCTGGCTTGCCCCAACCACTCAACTTGGGATTGCTTTCAAACCCGTCGGGACACCCGGGCACCACTGGTCCGCTGTTGCCTGCGCAGGTATGTCCATCGCTCACAAATGCCTGTCCACAGCGGCCAAGGTCATGGCAACTTCCTGCCTTGATTTTCTAACTCGGCCCCAGACAATCCAGAAGATGAGGGAAGAATGGATGGCAAAAAAGAAGGGGAAGGAATATAAATCTCCTTTGCCGGTGGACTTGAAGGTGCCAGTAAAGCTAAAAAAAGAACTCTGATATCGCTATTGGGAATTAAGGAACTTGGGATGAAAAATAAGCTGCTCCAAAAAAAGAGGATGGAAGATCTTTCGAGAGAGGCGTCCGCGACGACGCACGGGTTGAAGAGAGTGCTTGGTCCGTGGCACCTTATCTTTCTCGGAATCGGAGCGATCGTCGGCGCCGGAATCTTTGTCATCACCGGCCACGCCGCCGCCCAGTATGCCGGACCTGCGATCACCCTTTCCTTTATCCTCGCCGCCCTGACCTGTTCGTTCGCCGGTCTCTGCTACGCCGAGTTCGCCTCGCTCATCCCCATCGCCGGAAGCGCCTATACCTATGCTTACGCCACCTTGGGAGAATTTTTCGCTTGGATCATCGGCTGGGATTTGATCCTCGAGTATTCGCTGGGCGCGACGACGGTTGCGATCGGCTGGTCGGGTTATATGGTCAGCTTCCTCAAAGACCTGGGCATCTCATTTCCGGCGCATCTTTCTGCCGCTCCTTTTTCCTTCGACCCTCGGCAGCAAACCTGGACAGCCACAGGCGCGCTGTTCAACCTTCCGGCTTTTTTTATCGTCGCCGTCATCACGATCCTCCTTGTCATCGGTATCAAGGAATCAGCGACGGTCAACGTCGTCATCGTTTTCCTCAAGATTTCCGTCATCCTGATTTTTATCGGCGCCGGCCTCTTTTTCATCAAACCGGAGCTGTGGAAGCCTTTCATCCCGGCCAATCAGGGAGGGTTCGGGTTCTTCGGCCTCAGCGGAATCTTGCGAGGCGCCGGAGTCATGTTCTTTGCTTACATTGGTTTTGACACTGTTTCCACTTTCGCCCAGGAAGCCAGGAATCCGCAAAAAGATATGCCCAGGGGAATTCTCGGCAGCCTTTTCATCTGCACGGCCATCTACATCGCTTTTTCGCTCGTCCTCACCGGTGTCGTCCACTATTCCAAGCTGAACGTAGCTGCTCCGGTGGCCGTCGCCATAGATGCCATGCGGCTTTTTTGGCTCTCTCCCTTGATAAAGATCGCGGCCGTTGTGGGTTTGATCTCGGTGATGTTAGTCCAACTGATGGGACAGTCGCGCGTCTTCTTTTCCATGGCCACCGATGGGCTGCTCCCGCGCGCTGCTTCCAAGGTTCACCCCAAGTTCAGGACTCCTTTCGTGACGACGATCGTGACCGGGCTCGTTGTGGCCATCGCTGCTGCCCTCTTGCCCATCGGGATCGCCGGTGAGCTGGTCAGCATCGGGACGCTTCTCGCCTTCGTGATTGTTTGCGCCGGCGTGCTCATTCTCCGCTATACGCACCCGGAAATTCCGCGGCCTTTCAAGACTCCCGGCGTGCCTTTCATTCCCATCCTGGGCATCCTTTTCTGTTTTTACTTGATGATCGGGCTTCCCAAGGACACCTGGATTCGGCTGCTCGGGTGGATGGCTCTAGGCCTCGTGATCTATTTTTCCTACGGCATCCGCAAGAGCAAATTAAGGCAGCAAAAGTCAGAGCCGTAACAGGTTTCCAAAGAGATTTTTCGGTAATAAGAGGAGGGGAAAAGAGCGTTCAATTTCCATGAGAGTTCTTCTTGTTCAGCCGCCCATTGAGGATTTTTATACCACGTCCATTCGCCTTTATCCCTTGGGGTTGCTGTATGCGGCAAGGGTTCTGGAGGAGGCGGGCGCGACTGTGGGAATTCTCGACTGTCTCACGCCGCTCAAAAAACGGAAGCTGCCCATCCCGGCAAGTTTCAGCTACCTTCCGCCCCTAGACGAGATTCCCTATTTCTTTAAAGGCTATTACAGATTCGGAAGGGGCGATGAGGAAATTCTCTCCCGGATTGAGGCTTTCGGACCCGACCTCATCGGCATATCCTCTCAGTTCACGGCTTACTATGAGAGCGTTGAGGAACTCGTCCGGCTTATCAAAAGGGAATTCGCTGTTCCTGTTTTCATCGGCGGAAACCAGGCCACGGCTTTTGCCCCGGAAATCAGGCGGCGCACTCCGGAGATAGATTTTGTTCTTTCCGGGCCGGCTGAAGATTGCCTGCCGGAATTCTTAAATTCCTTTGAGCCGGGGAGCATCGGAACAAAGGTCGATTGGCGAAAAATTGAGCCTTCACATCATCTCCTGAGAGGGGAAGACTACAGGATCGGAAAGAAAAACTATGTCTCCCTAAGTGCCAGCCGCGGTTGTCCTTCGAGCTGCGATTTTTGCAGCGTTCACCGGATGTTTGGAAAAGAAATCAGCTATCGCACTATCGATTCCCTCCTAGCTGAAATGCACACAAATTACGAGAGGAAAGGAGCGCGGGTTTTCAATTTCGAAGACGATAATCTTTCTTTTGACAAAAAGTGGTTCTTGGAATTTCTGAAGGCCATGGCGGTTGAGCCAGGACTCAGAGGCCTCGAGCTCACAGCGATGAACGGCCTTTGCTTTTCCAGTTTGGACGATGAATTGCTGGAAGCGATGAAGCGGGCAGGGTTCAGGAAGCTTAACTTGTCCCTCGTCAGCCGGGATCCGGAGCTGCAAAAGAAATACCGCCGACCTTATTTAATCGATAGCTTCGATAAATTTAATAGGCTTATCAAGGCCGCCCAAAAGCTTTCCTTTTTTATCACCGTCTACATCATTCTCGGCCTTCCGGGACAGGCGTATGCCGAGGTCAAGGAGAGCATCGACTATCTCCTGGGACTGGAGGTGCTTGTCGGGCCATCGGTTTTCTATCTTGCTCCCGGCAGCAGCCTCTACGAGAAGATGGAGCTTCCGCCGGCGATAAAGGAAGACTGGAATCTTTACCGCTCGTCGGCCTTTGCCGTCGAGACCGAGGAGCTCAGCCGCGGCCAGTTGCTTTCTCTTTTTTCCTACGTCCGCCAAAAGAACCTGGAAAACAGGTCAAAGTTCGAATATGAAAAGTAGACTAATGCAAACGCAGTAAATCATATCGCTTGGTAGCCGCAACCTTCAGGTTGCGCTCGACGCAGGCTAAAGCCTGCGACTACGAGCCTGCGGCTACCAAGATGCAAAAATTATTATTTCGTTTGCATTAGTTTTTGAAAAGCCCTCTCTTCCACTACTCTATCATATTGCGTTTTAAAGAAAGATTGTGGACGCCTCCATATAATATAAATATAAGTCTGAGCCATTCACCACAGCTCCTTTAATCTCCCAGAACAGAATGGGTTTCCGTCTTTGACATGAAATATCTTTGTGTTATATATTTATCGTCAGCATGGACGATATCTTATTTCAAAAGGCTTCTTGAAAGAGCATGAAAACAGAGCGGGTTGTTATTACCGGCCTAGGGGTTGTGACCCCTATTGGAATCGGTGTAGAAGATTTTTGGAAGGGGTTGAAGGCCGGACAAAATGGCGTGTCAAGAATCACTCATTTCGACCCATCGGACTTTCCCTCTCAGATGGCCGCAGAAGTCAAAGATTTTCACCCTGAAGATTGGATGGATAGAAAATCTGCAGAGCGTATGGATAGATTCTCCCACTTCGGCTTAGCTTGCTCAGCGATGGCGATGAAAAATGCTGGGTTAGATCAATTTGCTTTCGATGGACACAGAGCCGGCGTGATCATTGGTTCTGGTATCGGGGGTTCTGATACAATCGAGAAAGGTTATTTTAAGCTTCAAGAAAAGGGCCCAAGAGCTCTGAATCCGTTCTTTGTGTCCAAGTTGCTAATAAATATGTGTGCCTGCATGACCTCGATTACGTATGGCTTAAAAGGACCGCTTTCTGCTCTTTCTGTTGCTTGTTCCACGGGTGCGAATGCCATCGGCGACGCATTCCGAATCCTTCAAAGAGGAGACGCCGATATCATGTTGGCAGGAGCTTCTGAGGCTTGCATAACTCCTCTGGCTTATGGTGGCTTTTGTGCGACGCGGTCGATGTCGACCAGGAATGATTGTCTGGAAAAGGCAAGCAGGCCCTTTGATAAAAACCGAGATGGGTTTGTTATAGGCGAGGGATCCGGTGTTGTAGTTTTAGAGAGGCTTGAACATGCGCTTAGCCGAGGAGTGCGGATTTATGCTGAACTTGTAGGCTATGGCAATACAGCCGACGCTTACCATTTCACAGCGCCGGAACCTGAAGGGAGCGGAATGGTCCGCAGCATGGAGAATGCTCTCAAAGACGCCAATATAAATGCATGGGAAGTGGGATATATCAATGCTCATGGGACCTCGACTGTCTTGAATGACAAGATCGAAAGCGCAGCCATCATGAAAGTCTTTGGTGAACATTCAAGGAATCTGAAGGTCAGCTCGATTAAATCGATGATCGGCCACCTCATGGCGGCTGCAGGCGCAGTCGAATTCGTGTCTACTGTCATGAGTATTTATACGGGAATAATTCCTCCAACAATTAATTATGAAGAGCCCGATCCAGAATGTCCGCTCGATTATGTCGCCAAGGGAACCGAGACAATTGATTTTCAAGCCGCCCTTACGAATTCCTTTGGGTTTGGAGGAGGGAATGCCTGCTTGGTTGTAAGAAAGTACCGGATGGATAAATGAAAATCCCAAAGCTTCAAATTGGAACTGTAACCGCAGAAATACCGATCATACAAGGGGCTATGGGGGTAAGAGTTTCTTTGTCTTCGCTATCCTCTGCTGTGGCTAGAGAAGGAGGAATAGGGACAATTGCCAGCGTGGGCCTTGGAGATATAGAAGCTTCAAAATATGAATATGAAAGGATGTCGCGAGAGGCCCTCGTCTTTGAGATCCGCAAGGCAAAAAGCTTGACAAATGGCCATATTGCCGTCAACGTCATGGGGGTGTTGAGCAATGCTGACGACTTGGTCAGAACAATGGTTAAAGAGGGAATTAAGATTATTGTTTCTGGAGCGAGTCTCCCTCTCAAACTCCCCAGCCTCGTCGAGGACAATTCTGTCAATCTTTTACCCATCGTGAGTTCCGGAAGAGCTGCTGAATTAGTTCTCCGTGCCTGGGATAAACGCTACGGAAGGACCGCCGATGGAATTATCCTTGAAGGGCCTCTGGCTGGCGGGCATCTTGGCTTTTCGCTGGACCAGCTTCAACAGATAGAAAAGTTCTCCCTCAAAAATCTTTTGCTCGATGTCTTAGAGGCAATAAAGGCATATGAAGATAAATATGGAAAGAAGATTCCTGTTATTGCCGGCGGAGGCGTCTTTGATGGACGGGATATTGCGGAGATGCTCTTGGCTGGAGCCTCGGGAGTCCAGATGGCTACGCGATTTGTCGGCACGGTGGAGTGCGATGTTTCTCAGGAATTCAAACAGGCCTATCTAGATGCTAAAGAAGAGGATATCGTTATCATTAAGAGTCCGGTTGGCTTGCCCGGCAGAGCCATCCGAAACAAATTTTTAAGAGAGTTAGAAACCAAGGTAAAGCTTGAAATTAAGTGTCCCTACAGATGTCTTTCGACTTGTAACGTCCTTGAGGCAAAATACTGTATAGCTCAGGCACTCGTGAATGCCTATTCGGGCAACATCGATCACGGGCTTATTTTCTGTGGACAGAATGCCCACCGAGTCAATAAGATTGTGACCGTAAAAGAACTTATCTCTGAATTACTTGCCGAAATTGAGGCTTATTAGTTTTC
>CAZKEW010000041.1:2533-14672 GCA_964551885.1 uncultured Eubacteriales bacterium | reverse complement strand
AGGCCCAAGGAGTGAGCCTCGCGGACTACACTAAAATATATATCGATGCTTTTTTTGAAGATATAAAAATCATGAATATCTCTCCGGCAGACTATTATCCCAGGGCAACCCAGCATATCCCGGAGATGGTCTCCCTGATCAAAGGGCTCATCGAGAAAGGCTACGCCTACGAGAAAGAAGGGTCTTATTACTTCAGCATTGCCAGATTCCCAGCGTACGGCCGACTCTCCAAGATCAACCTCGAAGACCTTCAGTCAGGACAGCGCGTCGATGCGGACGAGTATGAAAAGGAAAGCGTTCATGACTTTGCGCTCTGGAAGCGGAACAAAGAAGGAGAGCCCTTCTGGGAGACGGAAATAGGACCCGGAAGGCCAGGCTGGCATATCGAATGCTCGGCGATGAGCTCCAAATACTTGGGTGAAACCTTCGATATCCACTGCGGCGGGGTCGACAACATCTTTCCTCACCACGAGAATGAGATCGCCCAGTCTGAGGCTTTCACAGGAAAAAAATTCGTCAACTATTGGCTCCACTGCCATCATTTAGTGGTCAACGGCGAGAAAATGGCCAAGTCCAAGGGGAATTATTTCACCCTGCGGGACCTCCTGGCCAAGAATATCGATCCTCTCTCCATCCGCTTCCTTCTTCTCTCCACGCATTATCGCAAGACGCTCAATTTTACTTTCGACGCCCTGGACCAGGCGCAAGCTTCCCTCCGACGGATCAACGAATTTGCAGGGGAACTGAAGTCAGTCCGGTTCCCTGAAGGGCAAACCCAGGCCGTCGGGCAAGCGATCAAAGAAGCAGAGAAAAAATTTATAAGTGGGCTAAGCGATGACCTCAATATCTCTATGGCCCTCACAGCTCTGTTTAGTCTGATCAAAAAGATGAATATTCTGATCTCCCGCGGAAAAATTAAGAACAAGGACGCGCAATATCTTCTTTCGTTTCTTAATTCTGTCGATAGTGTTCTAGGGGTTATAACACCGATGATCAAAGTTGTTGTTTCTGATAAAGTCACAGTCACGGACGAAGCGAAAGTTGAGGTCCAGCCTTTCGCTGAAATTTTAGAAAAAATCAAACTTCGAGAACAGGCCCGCGCCGAGAGAAATTATCAATTGGCCGATCAAATCCGGATAGAGCTCCTCGACCAAGGGATTGTCCTGGAAGATACCAAAGAAGGAGTGCGCTGGAAAATCCTTGCGTCTAAAAAGCAGAAAAAATGAGCGACGCTCATGCCCTCGGCAAGTCCGGCGAAGAAGCCGCCATCGCCTACCTGAAGAAGAAAAAATTTCGAGTCGTCCAGCGAGGCTTCCGTTTCCATCGAGGGGAGATTGACATTATCGCCCACGACAGGGACACTCTCGTCTTCATCGAGGTCAAGACGCGGCAGAGCTCAGAGTTCGGCCTGCCTGAAGAATCGGTTACGCCTCTCAAGCAGCAGCAGATAAGACGGTTAGCCGAAGCCTATTTGGCTATGAACAACCTCCCTAACGTCCCCTGCCGGTTTGATATCCTGTCCCTGTTTTACAGCGAGAAAGATGGTTATCAAATACGTCATCTCCAGGATGCGTTTTGAATATCCAAAATCATAGGAAGGAGAAAGAATGATGCTTCGAATCGCCAGGAAGTCCCTAATGTTCTTTTTTATTCTCTTTACTCTCTGCGTCTTCACGTTAGCGCAAGTTGTTCCCAAGCCTGAGGAGATACTTGGCTTCAAGGTCGGCGAAGACTATCATCTCGCCACCTACACTCAGGCCATCGCCTATTTCAAGAAATTGGCCGAGAATTCCGACCGGATCAAGCTCTTCGAAATGGGAAAAACATCCCTGGGACAGACCATGACCTACGCCGTTATCTCTTCGCCGGGAAATCTAGCGCAACTCGACAAATTCAAGGCGATCGCCCGCCAGCTTTCCCTGGCCAAAGGGCTATCGGCTGAGGAAGCGGCCAAGCTTTCAGAGGAAGGAAAAGCCATTGTCTACATTGACGGCGGTCTTCATGCCTCTGAATGCGCGCCGGCTCAACACAACATCCAGCTCGCCTATGACTTTGTGGCGGCCAAAGACCCGAAAACCCTCCGTATCCTCGAGGATGTCATTTTGGTGCTCGTGTTCGCCAACCCGGACGGGATGAACCTCCTGGCCGAGTGGTATCATCCGCATGTCGGGACCCCGTATGAAGTCGCCCCGATGCCTTGGCTTTATCATAAATATGCCGGACATGACAACAACCGCGATTCTTATATCGCCAATTTGATCGAAACGCAGAACCTCACCCGCCTCGTCAACCAAGAATGGTACCCGGTCATCCTTTACAATCACCACCAGACGGCTCCCTTTCCGGCGAGAATCTGGATTCCGCCGAATTCAGAGCCGACCAACCCCAACGTCCATCCGCTCCTCGTCCGCTGGCAGAACCTCATCGGGTCGGCCATGGGCGCGGCCTTTGATGCGGAAGGACAAGAGGGAGCCATTTCGAGAATCATTTTTGACACCTGGTATCCGGGCTATGTTTCCCAGGTCGTGGATTCCCATAATATCATCTCGATCATGACCGAGACAGCTCTCTACCGCTATGCCACGCCTCACTTTTATACTATCCGCGACTTTCCCAAAGAATACCAGGACTTAACGATGTCGGCCTTTTACCCCAGCCCGTGGAAAGGGGGTTGGTGGCGGCTCAAGGACGCCGTCGATTATTGTCTGACGGCCTCGAAAGCCGTCTTCGAGGTGGCCTCCAAATACCGCCAAGAGCTTCTTTACAACAAATTCAAAATGGGGAATGACGTCATCGAAAGGTTCAAGAAGGAGCCTCCGTATGCCTGGATCATCCCGGAAAAGCAGGCCGACCCCCAAGCCACCAGCCTCCTTCTCAACCGGATGATTCTCCTGGGGATTGATGTCTATAAAAGCCGTCAAGCCTTTGCCTGCGACGGAGTGAGTTTCCCTGCCGGCACTTACATCATACCCATGACCCAGGCTAACGCGCTTTTCATCAAGAATGTCTTTGAGGAACAACGCTATCCCGACCTGCGGAAGTATCCCGACCTCTGGCAAGGATTGGTCGAATCCCAGAAATTCGAGGGCTCACCGTTCGAGGCCTACGACATGATGGGCTGGACCCTGCCTTATCAGTTCGGCATGAAGACTTACTCTGCCAATACGCCGGTCGATGTCCCGATGAGCCTCGAACGCGAGGTGTTTCCTCCCAAGGGAGAAATCTCAGGAGAAGCCGCAGGGGCTTACCTCATAGGGCATGAAACAAACGCCAGTGTTACGGCCGTAAACAGGATTCTCCAAAAAGGAGGAAAAGCCTCCTGGGCCAAAAAATCCTTTGCCTCTGGCGGTCAGACGTATCCCGAGGGGACTATTATTGTCCCAGCCTCAAGCGTGGAGCGGGGTTTTATGCAAAATCTGGCCAAGGACCTTCACCTCAAAATAACCGCTTTCAGAGATAGCCCCAAGGTGGAAACTTATGCCCTGAAGAAGCCGAGAATCGGAATTTATCAATCCTGGATATCCAGTGAAGATGAAGGTTGGACGCGGTTTATCCTGGAACAATTTGAGTTTCCCTTCTCGGTCCTTCACGACGCCGATATCCGGGCCGGAGCATTGGCTGATTCCTATGATGTCATCATCATGCCCGACCATTATTCTCCTGAACTCGTGATTGATGGCTATGCTAAAGGCACCATGCCGCCTGCTTATATAGGCGGGATCACGGCAAATGGCCTCAGGAATTTGAAGCTCTTTGCCGAAAACGGCGGCTGCCTGATATTTATCAACTCGATCTGCGATTTGGCCCTGGAAAACTTCGGCGTCCCGGCGAGGAATGTCCTCAAGGGAGTCAAGCGTGGAGATTTTGTCTGCACCGGCTCTCTCTTGCGCATGGAATTCGACCCTAGCCATCCGCTTGCCTACGGCATGCCTAAAGAAGCGGCAGCGGTGTTTTTGGAAAGCTGCGCTTTCGATGTCCTCCCCTCTTTCGAGCTGAAAAAGGAACCGAAGAGCGCGGCGCGCTATGCCGAGGAAAACCTGTTGATGAGCGGCTGGATTTACGGCGAGAAAATAATCCAGCAAAAGCCATCCGTTCTGGATGTTCCCTACGGAAGCGGGAAGGTCATCCTCCTCGGCTTCCCCGTTCAGTTCCGCGGCCAGCCATACGGAACGTTCAAGCTTTTATTCAACGCTATTTATTACGGCGCCGCGAAGTAAGACTAGAGGGTCAGGTCTTCATTCTTGACACAAGAAAAAGGGGGACGTCCTACCTTTTCAGGAATCTGTCGAAAAAGCCGGCTGCGGCAGCATAAGCCTCCAGCCAGCGCCAATGAAGGAGAAATCCATGGACCTCATCGGGAAAGACCAGGGTCTCAACATGCGCTTTCCCCTCTTTTCTCAAGCGCTGGACAAGGTCGACCGTCTGTATGAAATCGACGTTCCGGTCATCGTCGCCGTGGATAAATAGCACCGGAGATCTCCAGAAACGGATATCCGCCACTGGAGAGGAATCGAAGGCCGAGCGCATCAGCTCTTCACCCTGAATTCCCCATCCTCCGCCGTCACGGCGCCGAGCCCGCATCGCCCAGTCATGAACCCCATGCAAGTCGACGCCGGCAGCGAAAATCTCTGAATCTCGGGCGAGTCCCAAAGCCGTGAGATACCCGCCGTAGGAGCCGCCCCAAAGCCCGATTTTTTGCGGGTTGACTTCCGGACGGCCCTGCAGATACTTTGCGCCCGCCACGATGTCCTGGTATTCGGAAGCGCCGCGAGGACCTTGGTTCGGCGCCGTGCGAAAAGCGCGGCCGTAGCCGATTCCGGAGCGGAAGTTGACGGAGAGGACGACGTACCCTAAATTCGTCAGATACTGATTAAAGGCATAAGCGTTATGATAATAACTGCGCATATGCCAGCCGAGGAGCATCTGCCGGATGGGCCCTCCGTGCATAAAAATCACGGCCGGCCGGTTATCCCCTGCCTTGGCGCCAGCAGGAAGAAAAAGCTGCCCGTGAATTTCGAGCCCGTCTCCGGGTTTAAACATAACAGAAATAGGCTCAACCAAGCTCTTCTCAGGAAAGCTTGAGGGAATGGCTTCGGGAGCGACAAGCTGCCTCTCCTTCTTAGCAAGACGCAATACCGCAGGAGCTGCGGGCTGAGTTGCCGTAGAGCACAGGAAAGCGACCGCATCGCCGCTCGCAGCCCACACCGGAGCCCATTCAATCCCTTTCCCGGGAGTCAAGATTTCAGGAGCCCCGCCCGCCACAGGAACAGACCACAGATGGCGGCGGTCGATGTCTCCCGAGTTAGAGTTAAAAACCAGAATTTTCCCGTCGGGAGAAAGCGCGCAGTCCTCGATATCGAACTCTCCCGGAGTCAGAGAGATAGGCGCCCCGCCTCCCGAAGGCAGAGAATAAATATGCATCCATCCTTCATGCTCCGAATAAAAGAGCAACCGCCCCTCCGCAGCCCACTGGAGAGGGGAAGCCGCATAATCCTGGGCAAAACCACCACTCTTATCAGGGCATTTCCAAGCTTCCTTGGCCTCACCGGACTCGACATCGGCAACCATCAGCCAAAAGGACTCGCCTTCGACAAATGTGGGAGTGCCCATCGACCCGGGAAACCTGAAGAAAGCTATCTTCTTCCCATCCGGCGAAAAAACAGGGCTGACATCTCGGTCGACAGAAGGAGCTATCCAGCGGATGGATTTGCGGGCCAGGTCAAAGATGCCGATGAAACTGTGGTCCTCGCGAGAGCTCACAAAGGCCAGCTTTGAGCCGTCAGGAGACCAGGCCGGCTGGCTGCACGTTCCCCTGGCCTTGAAAAGAAGCCGAGGCTTGGCGGCTCCGTCGAGGGTGACCAAATAGATTTTGCCTCTCAGAAGATAAGCGACCCAGTTGCCCTTAGGTGAAGGCACAGGGTTGTTTCCCTCGCCAATGCGCCAGGACTGGCCGCCGCTCACCTTGATCGCCCAGATAGCCTGTTCCGCGCCTTCGGGGTCTGACGTCGGGTTCGGGTATTCGCCGGCGCGATTAGTGGCTCCGCCCTTAACAAAGACTATCATCGACCCGTCAGAACTAAAAGCAAGCTCGGTGATCTCCTGGCCATTATCCTCGGAATACGCCGTCAACTTCTCGGCCTTATATTCGGGCCCTTTGGCAATCCAAATATTCCTCCTTCCCTGCTCATAAAATACCCCGGCGATAAAATCACCTCGGGGTGATGCAACAAGGCTCGAAGGAAAGGGAGAGCTCATCACCGCCTCGAGGGAAAAAGGCTGTGCGCCAAAAAGTGGCCCAAGAGAGATTGAAAAAAGCAGAAGATTTCCCCAAATAAAGAGCGTCAAGCTCAAGCCCGCAAGTTTTCTTTTCATGATCTCCTCCTGAATCCTTAAAAGGAATAGCTGATGCCGAAAAGGAAATTCCTCCCGGGTTCTTCCATGGCTTCAGGGTCGGGCCTGCCCAAGAAAGTCTCATTGAAAAGATTGGAGAGGACAAAATAAATATTCACGGAGGGAGCAAAGAAATAGGACGCTTTCAGGTTGACATACTGCACCGCAGGAATCGGGATTTCGGCAGGACCGGGGTTATCCTTTTTCTGCTGCAAAGTTCCATTGACCTCGAAGGAAAAGCGGCCGACCCAGGCCCGGGTGCCCAGAAAAAGCCTCTGCGCAGGAATATCGTTTAAAGGGTCACCTGTTTCTTTACTCTTTCCATTGATGAACTGCAGGTTTCCGAACACGCTCAAACCAGACCACGGGAAATATTCCCATTCGAGCTCCACCCCTTGGATTCTGCCTTTTGCGATATTGCCATAAGTATAGACTTTTGGCTGAACCAGGTAGCGTTCAATCATGTCCGTGATCCCGTAATTAAAAGCATAAAGCCCGGCAAAAAAGCGTTTATCGATGAACTTGACTCCAGTCTCAAAATTGAGGCTGGACTCCGGCGTGAGGTTAGGATTGGCGATGATGAAGCCGCGTCCTGTTATTCCCGTGTAATAGAGCTCGTTCATGTCCGGCGCTCGAAAGGCCCGCGAGACATTGGCAAACCAAACGACTCTCTCGGCGAGTTTGACCGAGCCGGCCAAGAACCCGGTCAAGGCTTCATCTTTGCTCCTGACTGTTTCAGGCCGGCCTCCTGGATACGCCCGGCTGTAGAGAAAATCCAGGCGCAACCCCCCAACAAGGTCGAGGCCCCTCACCCCGTCATAATCTGCCGAGATGAAAAAACCGACATCATCCCTCTTCCCGTTGGTGTATGGCGTTTCCTCGAATGTCCGGGTCACATTTCCCTGGTCATCAAAATATTTATCCCTGTTGATTGCGCGAGCGTCCGTTCTCCCATAGACATCCGCTCCGCCGGTCAAGCGGAGGGAGTTGGCCACTTTCTTATCAAAGGAAATCTGCGCTCCAAAATCCGTGCTCTGGGTTTTTCCGTATGACTCTTTTGTCTTGATGGTGGGAATCGTCTTTGACTCTGTTTCCAAAAAATTGGGGTTTATATAGACGTGGAGATCAAAGTCCCCCCCGCCCCAAAACTCTTTTTCACGCCAATGGAGCTGCACGAGATTCTGGTTTTCGCGGGGGTACCAAGTCGGCTTGGTCGCACTGTCCCTGTTTGGCTTCCCGATATTCTTCCCGCGGGCGATAAGAAAGCTTCCCTCGACCTCTCTTTTTTCTGTCTGATAAGAGATTTTTCCGAGAAAGCTCGACTGAGTGAATTGCGATTGGAGGACCTCACCGGAGGGAGAGCGATAATTATTCGCATCGATCCCCTGCAGGGAGAAAGCATATCCGAAATTCGATTTTCCGCCCGAGAGGGAAAACCCCAGCCCCTTCTCCTCGTTGACCGTCCCATATTTGGAGTTGATTCTTCCCCTGATTCCCTGGTTGACCTTCGGTTTTCGGGTCAGAATATGAACGACTCCGCCCATGGCATCAGAGCCGTAGAAGACGGAAGAAGGGCTGCGCAAGACCTCTATCCGCTCGATATCCTCAGGACTGATGAACGAGGCGCTGGGCCCGGTGCGGCGGTCGCTTGACAGCCGGGCATTGTCGATCATGAGCAAGACCCGCCGCCTCGCCAGACCCCGGATGGAAGGAACAAGAGAGAACCCGCCGGACCCGAGCTCAGAAACTCCGGGCAGGTCTTTGAGTCCTTCGGCAATATTAGGAGCCATCTTCTCTTTAAGCCTCTCTGCTGTGACGACCGTGCTCGCCGCAGGAACCTTGGCCGAGGGCTCCGGATATCTCATGGCTGTAACGACCACTTCCTCACGCTGGCGAATATAGGGCGTGAGAGTTATGGTGACAGGACGAGACAGGCTTTTTGCCGTCAGGCTGACCTCTTCCTCCATATAATCAGGATGTATGACCTCCAAGACGACTCTTTCAACGCCCGATACTGTCAGCGAAAAAGACCCCCCTTCATCTGACAAGGTTTGCTGGCCGCCCGCACGGTGGAGAATGACGGCCTTTGGAATAGGCTTTCCTTCGACGCTCACAACCTTTCCTTTGATTTCAAGGCTCAGTCCTGGGAGCGCCAGGATTGCCAAAAACAAAAAAAGCAGCGCTGCTTTTCTCATGTTTTCATCCCTCCTCCTGAGACTGCCCTGCCCACCTTGTCTTTTCTTTGATGTTTTCTTTTCGCTTTTCCTTGAGAGAGCCCTCTTGTTTTCACTTTTGAGGGACCTTAATTTTCGGACCCCTGAGGAGTCCGCAGATTTCTTCTTAAGTTCCGAAATCTTTTTCTTGAGCACAGGATGCGTTGTCCCAGGGCTTATTTCCCTGAAAGGAATAAGGACAAAATTCCTTTTCTGCATCCGGGGATGAGGAATGACCAGCCGTTTTGTCTGGATGACCCAGTTTTCAGCCAAAAGGATGTCGATGTCGATCGGACGCGGGCCGCTCGGCCGGGTCGGTTTCCTCCCCATCCTTTTCTCAATTCCCTTGGTCAAGCGAAGCAGGTCATAAGGGTTGAGAGGCGTGCTGACCTCGACGACTTGATTGTAGAACCACGGCTGTTCCTTATAATCAACTGGCTGCGTCCGGTAAAGGGAGGAGGCTCGCAGGACTTCGACTCCGCCTTGCGCCAACAAGCCGAGAGCCTGCGCTATATTCTTCCGCTTATCCCCGAGATTGCTCCCGAGACTCAGGAAATATCTCATCGCTGAAAGAGTCTAATCATAGCACTATTGTTCTGTCATTTCAAAATGCCTTACTTCTTGGAAATCGAGCTTATATCCATTACAATAGCCGCTCTGAGGAAAGAACATGCAGAAGATTGAAAAATGGCGGGTCGAAGAGTTGTCCCTCCTCCTCGACCATCTGGCCGCGCTCCTGCGGACGGGAAAGAACCCGGAGTGGGCCAATGTTTTCTCTCACTTTGATAAAGAAACAAGGTTGATCCTTTCGGCCGAAGTTTTCGATGCCGAGCCCATCAAAAGGCTTGTCCGGAATATCAAGAATTGTCTTGGGGCGAGCAGCACCTTTGCCACCCTGGTTCTCGAGGATGAGGAGCCTTTGATAAAAAACGCCCTCAACTCTGAATTCGCCCAAACCAGAGCCCGCCTCTGGAATGCGCTCCAAGACATGGAAAAGAAGATGGTCGAGTTTATGAACTGAAGATC
Organism: uncultured Eubacteriales bacterium; assembly: GCA_964551885.1. Lineage (GTDB taxonomy): Bacteria > Acidobacteriota > Aminicenantia > Aminicenantales > UBA8522 > CAZKEW01. The sequence goes on along the minus strand of CAZKEW010000041.1, from coordinate 5,043 downwards.
AGGTTCGCAGCAGATCGAACCTTTTGAGAACCCTCAAGACAGCCAGCGTCACCCAAAGATGATCTTCCATGGTCGCCTTTTTGTTCCCGCATTCCCAAAAGCCATGAATGTTCTGCTTCTTCAGGAGCCACTCAAGCCCCTTTTGGATCATCTCATCCTCGGCGCTGAAGCCCAATTTTGAGAGAGCGTCAAGGCAGCTCAAGATGTGGGTATTCCAGAAGGGATAACAAATTTTATCCCAGTCGGAGGGAAAGATTTTGTCTCCGTAGACTTCTTCCTGAAAGAAGCAGCTCAACAGCATCTCCCCGGCCTGCCGGGCTTCCTTTGTTTTTTTCCAGGTCGGGGATTCGGCAAAAGCTCTCAAGATCATGCCCGTGACATGATGAGAAAAGTGCTGGGATTTGCGGGGCTTAAACGGCAGGCTTTTCGGATGACTGCGCGAATGAGCGGGGGATTTGGCGTTGGCCTCGGCTGAATAGCAATTAAAATGGGCCCACCCTCCATCCTGCTGCCTGTTCTGCAGAATCCAGCGAAACCCTTTCTGGGCCCGGCGGTCTTTGTCCAACCCAAAGCGGCAAAGAATCTCCAGGACTAAGGCATGAAAGGTCGGGGTGTACTCATTGAGAACCGTCCCGCGAAAATCTCCTTCTTTTGACTGTAGAGAAAACAAAAAGCTCAGTGACTTCTGGATGCCCTCTTCTTTGAGAGTGCACCCGTAGTCGTAAAGACGGTAGAGATTCCTCAGAGTGTCCATCCGGTAAAGGGTCTTTTCCCATTGAATCGGAGTGTCTGACCTTTTGTCCCACCAACTGCCGTCCGGCTTCTGGGTTTCTAAGATTCTGAACCGGATGGCAAACTTGCGCAGATTCCTGGATTCGCGTTCGACGGGAACTTCCAAGATATCTCTCTTGAGCCAATAAAGAATGGGAAGGTTTCCTCTGGCCAGCAAAAATTCGATCGACTTGCCCGTGTTGACTTTCATGTGGGATATTTCTTGACGGAACATGTATATTTTATGCCAAGAGCGGGAAACCTGTCAATTTATTGGTGAATTTTCGGAATTCTTCCTGGCGCGTTTTCTCAGAATAGAGTAGAATCAATCTGATAGGAGGCATGAATAATGGCTAAACAAGGGCTGCTTTTCATAATTTGTTGCTTTTGTCTCTTGTCTGGATTAGCCCGGGCGGCTGAGTTCGAACTAGATGTCTTCCCGACTTCTCAAGGCGAGCTCAAAATCACTTTTATCGGCCACGGCACGTTGATGTTCGAGTTCGGAGGCAAAGTAATCCACGTTGACCCAGTCAGCAATCTCACCGATTACAGCCGGCTCCCCAAAGCGGACCTGATTCTCATTACCCATGAGCACGGCGACCATCTCGACTCCAGAGCCATCGAGCTTCTCCGCACCCAAAACACAGACCTCATCCTCAGCGAAATAGGCGCCGAAAAAGTAGCGGGCGGCATCGTCATGAAGAACGGCCAAACGATGATAAAAAAGGGGATCAAGATCGAGGCGGTTCCTGCTTATAACATCCTCCACTTGAGGAGCGCGGGCAATCCTTACCATGCTAAAGGACAGGGCAACGGTTATGTCCTCACCTTCGGCGATAAAAGAGTTTATGTCGCCGGCGATACCGAAAATATCCCAGAGATGATGGAGCTCAAGAACATCGAAATCGCCTTTCTGCCGATGAATCTCCCCTACACCATGACGCCCGAAATGGTGGCTGATGCAGCCAAAGCATTCCAGCCCAAAATCCTCTATCCTTACCACTACGGCGACACAGATCCATCCGCGCTGGTGGGTTTGCTCAAAGGCCATCCGGAAATCGAGGTCCGGATTCGCCAGATGAAGTAATTCGACTGGTGAAATTGGGGATCGTCGAGCCGAGGGCTTATTCTCAGGAGAGAATATTTGAGGCCGCGCAAGTTTTTCTAAGGACAGAAGGGATTCTTCCCGCGCCTGAATCTTCCCACGCCGTGGCTGCGGCGATCGAGGAGGCGGTGAAGGCGAAAGAAGAGAAACAAGAGAAGACGATCCTTTTCAATCTTTCAGGACACGGGTTTCTGGATATCAGCGCCTTCAACGGAAATTCCAAGACAAGCTGAGCGAGCGTTTCTCCAATCCCGGCCAGTCCTGCGCGCAGATGCTCAGGTTATTTCTTTTCGGAAGCGAGGGCGGCTAGCTTTCCTTCAAGCTCCCGGACTTTTTTCTCCAGGTGCTCCCGCTGTCCCTTTCTTTTCATCCACAACATGCGAGAAAGCAGCCCAAGCGCGGCGAGCAGAATGAGAAGGCTGAGAAGAGAAGCATCGAGGCCCGGGACTCGGATATTCTGCAAAGAAAGGACTCCCACATCTGAGAGATAAGATAAAATGCTTAAGACGGCCAAAATCAAAACCCACCAGATCATTTTTGTTCCTCCTTTTATGATTTGAAGGTATATCTCCTTCAACGAAATGGCTTACCCTTCAGCTCTCTTTAATGCTCCCCTCTTATATATCAAAGAAAA
>CAZKEW010000041.1:0-2433 GCA_964551885.1 uncultured Eubacteriales bacterium | reverse complement strand
TCAAAGAAAACCTAAAAGAAATTTGATCTTTCCCCAGATCTCCGCGTTGTTTTCGCCGTTGACCTCGAGGAGAACAACGTCATCCCGCTTGCGGATGGCATTCAAGAAAGTCCATTCCGCCAGATGGATGATTCCCACCACCTTTTTTCCCGAATCCAAAGCCTTCCTCACGATATCCTTGAACTTCTGAGAAAAGAGCTCCATCTTGCCGATCTCATCAATGATGATGATTTCTTTATTTCGCAGCGCTTCATCTACGGCCGCGACGCCAATCTCTTCAAGATTCTGGCAATTTATGCCGTATTTCCCCAAACGATGCGGGCTCTTCAGGCCTTTCTCCGCCAGGATTGCCTCTTTCCCCTCCGTTGTCCTGATTAAAAATCCGGCGCGTTCCCCTCGCCTGATAATCTCCTCCGTGTAAAATCCTCCGCAGGTGGTCCCGCACACTTGAATGATTTTCTTGATAAGGGTGGTCTTCCCTGTCCGCGGCTTTCCGGTGATCAAGATATGCATGGACGAATGCTATTTTAGTCGTTTCTGGCACGTGGGACAAAGCGCATAACTTTTTCTGTCTGTATCGGCGAGGCTGTTGGAAAAATGCATCACACAGCGGGGATCAGAGCAATGGCCAAGGCCGAGGAGATGGCCGATCTCATGGACCGCCTCCTTTAAGGCCCGCTCTAAAAAAAGACTCTCATTCGGAGGAAGCCCATAAAAATCCTGCCGCAACCTTTTCAAGGAAATCAACGCCACTCCGCCCGCGGACTCTGCCTGTCCGAAGATAAAATTCAACCCGGGCGTATAAACATCCTCATCCATGACGCCCAGAATTTTTTGACCTTCTTGCCTGCGAGTTTCAGCCAGTCGGATGAGTATCGGGAGGGAAAGGTACTGTTTCCTTCTGGCATCATAAGCATCCTCGGGAAGGGCCCTCTCTTCCCTAATTAAAACCTCTGCCTGGAAAACATCTTCCAGATTCCTTTGAAGGTGCTCTAAAACGAAAGCATCAATTTTCCCAAGGGGAATGATTTCAATAGCCATCCTCACCGCCTTTAAAACGGCCGCCGAACCGATACTCCCCCACAAAACAAAAAGAACGGCCAAACTTCCGAGCGTCGCTCTTATTTTTTCCAACCTTCCATCATTTCCCAGCGTCTCACGGCCTCGAGAAAGGTCGAAGCAATGTAATCGGCCTTTTTGGCAGCATATTCTTTGGCCTTGGTGACATCGAAATTGAGGTAGCCGACACCCTTCTCAGGATAACGTGTGGTCGCCCAACCCGGCATGAGGACGACTCCCGCCTCTGTTCCCGCACTTCCCACATTGTCCTTGCCGAGTTTCTCGTACATTTCCCGGTCGACAAGTTCCGGATTATAGGCCATGACGAGCGCAGCCTCTTCCATGTCGCCGTGGCCCGACTGCTGGGGTTTGCCGCCATAAACTTCCTTGACAGCCTCGAAGTCAACCGTCCACCAGTCGACCATCATAAAATGCGCGCCAGTTTCCTGGTGGAGCCGCGTCATCGCCTTCTTGGTTGGCTCTGTATTCCCGCCGTGGCCATTGATGATGAGGATGTTCCGAAACCCAGTCCGGACGAGGTCCTTGAGGACATCGTAGATATATTCCTCGAAGATTTCAGGCCTGACCGTGATCGAGCCGGGAAACTGAGAAATGCTCGCTCCGGTGAAGCCATGGTTAATGGAAGGAGCAATGAGGGCATTACATCGTTCCCAGATCATTTCGGCTAAGTTTTGAGGGATAACGTTGTCTGTTCCTATCGCGCAAGCGCCGTGGGATTCCACTGTTCCGATGGGCAGGATGATCCTGTCTGTCACCTTAGGGACAATTTCCGCGAGCCTCATCCAGCAGTAGTCCTGCATGTGGTGGAATTTCAGGTCTTTGACTTTGGTCTGAGAAAAATCCGGCAAAGCCAAAATAAGTCCCAAAGCGAGAAAAATCAAAAGTCCGTTTTTCATCTTGTTCACAAATTCACCTCCTCTCTGATTTGACCAAAGTATACCCTCGAAGAAAGCGTATTTCAACTATAAGGCCTGAAGAAATCCCTTAAGGCATTTATGCTTTCTGGCCGCCTATAAGGAGGAACGCCTGAAGACATTCAGCGACATGAGGTCGGCGCTTACAGAAAAAGAGAAAAAAGAAAATCCTAGGGAAAGGAGGCTGTTATCTTTCCAGATTCGTCCTTACCGATATTGACCTTCCCCATAGCTAAAAATGTATTAAAATCTGCACGATGAAGTCAATTTGGCAGATACATTTATGGTCCAAAGACAGCGAAGCATAAATTTTGCAAGGGATTCGGCAAAAAGGAAGTTGGCTCCTCGGCCAGGACTCGAACCTGGAACCTAGTGGTTACAAGCGCCCCAAAATTTCTTCTGGGCTTGGACTATCTCTTCACCCGCTCCAGAAACCTGG
>CAZKEW010000040.1:0-14829 GCA_964551885.1 uncultured Eubacteriales bacterium | reverse complement strand
CTTTTCTTGACAAAAAAAGGGGGGGTAGATAGAATGAGCCAATAATCGAGAACGTGGAGAAACCCGTGGGTAAGGACGAACGCTTTGTCAAGCAAATCACTCCTAAGAGTGAAGATTTTTCCAGATGGTATGTGGAAATCATCCGCAAAACGGAGATGGCGGATTATGCTCCGATAAAAGGCATGATGATTTTCCGCCCCTATGGCTACGCCATCTGGGAAAACATCCAGCGCCTGATGGACACACGCCTCAAGGAAACCGGGCATGTCAATGCGTATTTTCCCCTTTTCATCCCCGAGAGCTTCCTGCAAAAGGAGATGGAGCACCTGGAGGGGTTTGCGCCTGAAGTAGCCTGGGTCACCCATGGAGGGCAGGAGGAACTCGAAGAGAGACTGGCTGTCCGGCCCACATCGGAAGCCATTATCGGCTCGATGTATGCCAAGTGGATTCAGTCGTGGCGCGACCTTCCTCTCTTGATCAACCAGTGGGCCAACATCGTTCGTTGGGAAAAAGTCACCAGGCCGTTCTTGAGGACAACCGAGTTCCTTTGGCAGGAGGGGCATACAGCTCACGAGACTTTTGAGGAAGCTCAGGAAGAGACCATCAAAATCCTCTATCTTTACAAGGAATTTGTGGAAACGGAGCTTGCCATTCCTGTGATCGAAGGGAAGAAAACTCTGAGTCAAAAGTTCGCCGGAGCCCTGGAAACCTATGCCATCGAGGCCCTGATGTCGGATGGGAAAGCCCTGCAGATGGGAACATCCCATAACCTCGGACAGCATTTTTCCAAAGTTTTCGACATCCGGTATGAAGACCGCGACCAAAACCTCCAGTATGTTTGGCAGACCTCGTGGGGAGTCTCGACTCGCTTGATCGGCGCTCTGGTGATGACTCACGGAGATGACTCGGGGTTGAGGCTTCCGCCTCAGGTCGCGCCCATCCAGGTTGTGATTGTTCCCATCTCCCTCGGAAACTGGAAGGAGACCATCCTCCCTCTGGCGCAGAAGATCGAGAAGGATCTTCGGCGGAGCGGCCTCCGAGTGAAGCTCGATGCCCGGGAAGAATTCACTCCCGGATGGAAGTTTTCTGAGTGGGAGATGCGCGGAGTGCCTTTGAGGCTGGAGATCGGTCCGAGAGATGTTCAGGAAAACCGCGTCGTGCTGGTACGGAGGGACATCAAGAGAAAGGAATTTGTCGGCCTTGATGATTTGATCCAACGGGTTCCTCCGACGCTCAAGGACATTCAGGTTTCGCTTTTCGAGCAGGGTTTGAAATTCCAGCTCGAAAATACCCATGAAGTCCAAGATTACCAAGATTTCAAAGAGGTGATTGAATCGAAGAGGGGCTTTATCAAAACCTGGTGGTGCGGAGAAGAGGCCTGCGAAGACAAGATCAAAGAAGAGACTATGGCCACCATCCGGGTTGTCCCATTAAAGCAAGAACAAGAAAAAGCGCCCGGAAAGTGCATTTATTGCCGGAAAGAAGCCAAGGGACTCGTCCTTTTTGCCAGGGCCTATTGAGAAAAGCCCAGACAGGGGGCTTTCTTGTCAAGGAACGATAACGAATTCGCGGGCGAAAGAGAAGGCATGGTGAATATCCAGATCCAAGCCAGGGGGGTCAAAGACCAAAAAGTCCTTCAGGCTATGCGAAAGGTTCCCCGCCATTTTTTCGTTCCTGATGACCTCAGGCCCTATGCCTATGCTGATGAGCCTCTTCCCATTGGCGAAGGACAGACGATTTCCCAGCCTTATATCGTAGCCTACATGACCGAGGCTCTCGAGCTCAAGGGCGAAGAAAAAGTTTTGGAGGTCGGGACAGGCTCCGGCTATCAAACGGCCATCCTGACGGAAATCGTCAAGGAAGTCTATACCGTCGAGATTGTCAGCACGCTCTCGCAAAGAGCCCAGGAACTGTTGCAGAGACTCGGGTATGCGAATATTCATTTTAAGATCGGAGATGGGACGTTCGGCTGGCAGGAAAATGGCCCTTATGATGCGATCATGGTGACAGCCGCCGCGCCTTCGGTGCCGAAGAGACTGCAAGAACAGCTCAATTTTTCGGGCAGAATGATCATCCCGGTGGGAGAGGCGTTTCAAGAGCTTGTCCTCATTACTCGGGAAAAAAAGGATTTCCAAAAGAAGAAGCTTCTGCCGGTCCGTTTTGTCCCCCTGATTTCAGCTCATTGAAACGGAGACAACAATGAAAAGAAAGCTTCTTTTGACTTTGTCTTTATTCCTGCTCTTTTGTTCAGGGCAGGCAGGAAAGAGCAAGTTCATCAAGGTCTATTTTCCCGACGGATTCTCTGTGACGGCGGAGCTGGCTGTGACTGATGAGGAAAAACAGCAGGGATTGATGTTTCGTGAGAAAATCAACGACGACCAGGGAATGCTTTTCCTTTTCGAAGAGGAAGGAATCCATTCCTTCTGGATGAAGAACATGAGATTTTCTATCGATATCTTGTGGTTGGACGGACAAAAGAGGATCGTCCACTTGGAGCCGAATGTCCCGCCCTGCCTGAGCGATCCCTGCCCATCTTATGTTCCGGTTGCTGCGGCGATGTACGTCCTGGAGCTAAAAAGCGGCTGCGCGGAAAAGCACGGCCTTAAGCTTTACGACCGGCTCGATTTTATCCTGCCGAAAAATATCAGCGGACCTCAAAATCCGCGACCTTAGTCGCGGACTTTCCGCTCAGCTTATCTTTAAGCACGGCCTTAAATTTATATTTCCCCGCCGGGACTTGGCCTCCCAAAGTAATTCTATTCTGGGCAAAGAGGTCCATCACCGGTGCCTTTGTCGTATAGTGGAGTTTGACTTGTCTTTGAAGGGGGAATTATAATTCAAGCGAAGCTAATTTCAAGAGGAAAAGGAGAACCGGCAGCGGCGGTCATTTCTTAGAGTTGGTTCATTCCAGAGTCCTTCTCTGCGACGGCGCGATGGGGACGATGCTCTATAACAAAGGCGTTTATATCCAAACGTGTTTTGATGAGCTCAATCTGACGAATCCAACTCTTGTCAAGACTGTCCACCGGGAATACATCCAGAGCGGCTCCGATATCATCGAGACAAACACCTTCGGCGCCAATCGCTATAAACTCAAGAAGTTTGGACTTGAGGACAAGGTTCCTGAAATCAACCGCGCCGGCGGGCTCATTGCCCGTGAGGAAGCGGGACGAGACATTCTCGTCGCCGGCTCCATCGGCCCGTTGGGGCTCAGGATTGAACCTTGGGGGCCGACCTCTGTGGAAGAAGCGGCCGCTTCCTTCAAAGTACAGGCCAACGCTCTTCTCGAGAGCGGGGTGGACATTTTCATTCTGGAGACTTTTTCCGATATCAACGAGATTCACCAAGCCATCAAAGCCATCAAAAGCCTGAAAAGCGACACGCCCATCGTCGCCGAGATGACTATCCAGGAAGACGGCAATAGCTATTATGGGACAACCCCGGAAGTGTTCACCAAGAAGATAGAAGAGCGGAAAGCCGATGTCGTCGGCGTCAATTGCAGTGTCGGGCCTGCGGCCATGCTTCAAGGCATCGAGAGAATGGCCCGCGTGACCTCGCTGCCGTTTTCTGCCATGCCCAACGCCGGCATTCCCACTCAGATAGAGGGGAGAAATATCTATCTCTGTTCGCCGGATTATCTGGCTGAATATGCCAAGCGTTTTATTCAGAGCGGCGTCAAGATTGTCGGGGGTTGCTGCGGCACGACTCCTCCGCATATCAAGGCCATCAGGCGCACCATTAAAGCTTTGCAGCCGCCCGAGCGAAGATTGATCCAGATTTCTTCTCCTGATGAGCAGAAAAAAGCGGTTAAGAAAGTTCCTCGGGGGGAGAAATCCCGTTTGGGAAAGAAACTCGAGAATGGTGAATTTGTAACCTGTGTGGAAGTGCTCCCTCCCAGAGGTTTTGACCCTTCGGGCGCCATAGCCATCGCTTCCAGGCTGAAGCGGGAAGGGGTCGATTGTGTCAACATTCCCGATGGACCGAGGGCCAGCGCCCGGATGAGCTCTGTGTCCCTCGCTTTTCTCCTGACTTCAGAGACTGACATAGAAATTCTTCTCCATTATACCTGCCGGGACAGGAATTTGTTGGGAATGCAGTCGGACCTTTTGGGCATGTATGCCCACAACATCCGCAATGTCCTTATCATCACCGGAGACCCGCCCAAAATTGGAGACTATCCTGATGCCACCGCCGTCTTCGATGTGGACTCCATCGGATTGACCAATGTGGTAAGTTCCCTCAACCGGGGAATCGACATCGGCGGAAAGAGCCTGGATAAGCCCACCGGATTCCTCATCGGTGTTGGGGCCAATCCCGGCGCTATCAACCTCGACCATGAAATCTCGCGGTTTGAGTGGAAAGTCGATGCCGGCGCCGAGTTCGCCATCACTCAGCTCGTTTTTGATGTCAGGCTTCTTGAAAATTTTTTGAAGCGGATCGCCCATTGCCGCGTTCCCATTCTGGCAGGAATCTGGCCCCTGGCGAACTTACGGAATGCCGAGTTCATGCGCCATGAGGTCCCCGGCGCCAGCGTGCCTCTCGAAATCATTGAGAGGATGAGGAAGGCTCAGGATATCAGCCCGGAAAGAGCCCGCGAGGAAGGCGCGGCTATTGCCCAAGAAGTCCTCAAGGAAATCAAGGGAATGGTCGAGGGCGTGCAGGTCAGCCCGCCGCTGGGAAAATACGAGTTAGCCCTCCAAGTGCTTCAGGTCCTTTAACTGTCTTTCCTCAGAATGACCCTCTCCAATTCCCGGGCCACGTTCTCCGAGGCTTTCTCTTGGCCTAGACTATCTCCGATTCTCCGGAATTCTGCTTTCATCCTTACTTTCCTCTGTTCGGAGAAGAGGAGCGTTTTCGCTTCTTCAACGAGCTTCTCGGCCTTGAATTGGCGCTGGATGAGCTCCGGGATGATTCTTTTTCCGGCGAGAATATTAACGATGCTGTAGTCCTGAATTTTCAAGAGCCTGCGAAACGGATAGTAGGTCAGAGGGGAGACCCGATAAAAAGCAATGAGGGGTGTTCCCAAAAGGGCCGCTTCGAGGTTGGCTGTGCCACAAGCAGAAAGCACAAGGTCTGAGTAGGCGATGGCTTCATAGCTGTCAGCGTCAAGAACCTGGATGCCCTTTTCCTGGGGGGAGAGGAAACGGCTGAGATATTCCCGGTCCAGGCTTTCCGCCAAGACTAAAAGGAAATGGACCGGAAAGTCGTTCTTCATTCTGCGCCCGGCTTCGATGAGCACGGGCAAATGATTTTTCACTTCGGTCTTCCGGCTTCCGGGGAGCAGAGTAATGAGCCTTGTGTCATGAGGTAGCGAATATTTTCGAAAAAATTCTTCCCGGCTGAGCCGAGTCCAGACTTTTTCTTTGAGGGGATGCCCGACAAAAGATGCGGGAATGTTGTGCTCTTGGTAGAGTTTCAGCTCAAAAGGAAAAATGAGGCACATCCTGGCGACGACTTTTTTTATAGTCTTGAGCCTGCCGCTTCGCCAGGCCCAGACAGTTGGACTGATATAATAAAGGACTGGGATTCCGCCTTTTTTGAGCTTTCGAGCCAGACGCAAATTGAAATCCGGTGAGTCGATGAGCACAGCGCCGCGGGGTTTTCTGGCATCAATTTCTTTTTCCAGCCGCTTGGATATTTTTTTGATGTGAGGGATTTGGGAGATGACCTCAAAGATGCCGATGGCACTCAATTCCTCGACCGGAAAGATCAGCTCGACCGCTTCCTCCTGCATCTTTTTTCCGCCGACTCCGAAAAAAGAGAACGACGGCTGTTTCTTTTTGAACTCGCGGACGACATCGGCTCCGTATTTCTCGCCAGAATTCTCGCCAGCGACGATGAGGATGGAATTCATGGAGTCTTGGCGGGTTGACCGTAATAAACAATCTCGGGGAGTTTATTCGGGTCTTGGCCATAATAGAAGAGCCACTTGTCGTAGCTCTCTTGTTCTTGGTAAACCCGAATAGATTTTTCGGTGGAGGCGCTGACCACCCCTAAGATCTGAGCGTTTCGGATTGAGGAAATAGCCTTGAGGGGGGCGACCATGATTTTTTGGGGAGAAAAGGTCTGCGTCTGGCCGCGGGTCTGAGGGTTTTGGGGAGCGAGAGCGCCGCGTCGTTGCCCGGATGCGGGCCGTCCTGTTCCTCCAATTCCCTCTTGATGGATAATGATGTTCCACTCACCCTCAGGAGTCATCGGGTCTCTATACAGGCGGCGAAGGCATTTCTTTTCGACAAGCTCGTCGAGAGTCTTGGGGAAACTGCCGGGATTCTTCAGCTGGAAAATGCGGACGGCTTCTACGTATTGATTGCCCCTAAAGATCAGCTCTTCCTCGTTTTCCCTCTGGATTTGGGTCTGCCAAACAGGAACGGCGACCATGAGACCGATGCTCATGATCGTCATGACCAGCATGAGCATGATCAGGACGTAGCCTCTCGGTTTATTCATTCCCCTTGTCTTACCAAATGTCGTAGCTGGTCCCGTCTATGGCTTTTTCTTGGGAGCCGGAATGGACATCCACAATCCCAAATTCCATGTTTGGGACAAGCTCTTCGTAGGAGGGATTCTCCCTGACTTCGACCCAAGTGTCTGCTTTTTTTGTCATCGGGTCGATCGGAATCTGCCGGAGATAGCCATCATCCACCAAAGCTTGGAGGGAAGCCGGATATTTGCCTTTGTCCGTATAGTACTGATCGATCATTTTTCTCAGGACAAAGAGGTCCTCTTTCAAGACAGCTTCCCGGGCCTTTTTGAGGGAATATTTATATTGAGGAAGCGCCAGCCCGACCAGGATTCCGATCAGGGCAAAGACGATGATAATTTCGATCAAAGTAAATCCATTTTCCGGTCGGCTCCGTTTCCTCTTCATGGATTTACCAATCCTTGTATTTTGTCCCATCCAAGGCTTTGGCCATGCTCTTGGTATAGACATCATAAACATTTTCGCCTCCCCAAACTTCCGCGTCGGGTTCATCCTGATAGGAGCGCAGCCCCCAGTCGAAGGAGTCCGTCATCGGGTCTTTGGGAATTCGCCGCAAGAACTTGATGGTCTTTTGGCCGGACCTTTTGCCTTTTTCGTCAGCTTTTTCCTCTTTGAGTTCGACGCCCTTGACCAGGGTCTCGAGGTCGGGAGGATATCCCTCAGAGTCCTCTTCTACCTCGATCTTTTTTTCATCCGCCAGCTTCTTGTAAGCGTCGATGGCTTCCCGGATTAATCTCAAGTTGCGGCGCAGCTCGATTTCTTTTTCCCGCTTGACGGCGATTTTGGCCAGCGGCATAACGGCGGTGGCCAGGATGGCGAGGATAGCCAGGGTCACGAGCATTTCGACGATAGTAAAACCCTTTCTCCGCTGAAAAAGCTCGGCCATGTTCGTGCCGCTTTTTATCTTAAGGCCTGAATTTATTTCTCGGCCGTCGGTCGTCGGGATGATAAGTCTTACGTCGAGGATAATTATCTGACCTTTCTCCTTCGGGCGCAGAGGCGGGCCTTTCCTCGAGGGCTTTGCGGCTGACACGAACTTTATTGTCCTCATCGATGCTGATGACCTTAACCTCTAAGGTTTGGCCCATCTTGAGCACGTCCCTGACGCTATTGACCCGATAATGGGCAATTTCTGAGACATGGAGGAGGCCGACGATGTTGGGCAGGATTTCAACAAAGGCCCCGTAATCCTCGATGCGGACGACTTTTCCTTGGTAAACTTTGCCGACTTCCGCCTCGAGGGTGATCTCCCGGATCATCTCTTTGGCCTTTTCCGCAGCTTCCATATCAGTGGAGGCGATAACAATTTTGCCGCCTTCCTCGATATCAATCTTGGCCTTTGTTTGGGCGATGATTCTCTTGATGACCTTTCCGGCCGGGCCGATCACTTCAGCCACTTTTTCCGGGTTGATAAACAGGGTGATGATCCGCGGAGCATACGGCGAAATTTCCGGCCTGGGTGCGGGAAGAACTTCTTTCATTTTCGTTAAAACTGCTAACCGAGCCGTCCTTGCTTTGAACAGTCCTTCCCGGAATATTTCGGTGCTGATCGAAGGGATTTTCAAGTCGAGCTGAATGGCGGTGATGCCTTTTTCTGTGCCGGTCACTTTCAGGTCCATGTCACCGAAATGGTCCTCCAACCCGGCGATATCCGTGAGGAGGACATACCGCGGCCCACCCGTGAAAAGACCCATGGCAATGCCGGCAATAGTCATGGACAGGGGAACGCCCGCGTCCATCAAGGAGAGAACGCCTCCGCAGACGGTCGCCATCGAGGAAGAGCCGTTGGATTCCAGGATGTCCGAGACTATTCTGATGGTGTAAGGGAAGGCTTCCTCGTTGGGGATGGCGGGGAGAATAGATTTTTCGGCCAGAGCGCCGTGCCCGATCTCCCGTCTTCCCGGCGCCCGCAGGAAAGAGACCTCGCCGACTGAGAAAGGCGGGAAGTTGTAATGGAGCATGAACCTCTTTTCTGATTCATCGCCCAGGCCGTCGAGCCTCTGGACATCCTCAAATGTTCCTAAGGTGACAGTGGCCAGACACTGGGTTTCTCCCCGCGTGAAAAGGGCGGAGCCATGAGTGCGGGGGAGGAATCCCACTTCTATGGAGATCGGCCTGATTTCATCAAAGCTCCTGCCGTCCGAGCGCCTGCCCTGGTTCAAAACCAGGTCCCGGACAAGCTTCTTTTGCAGCTCATAAAAGATCTGTTTGGTTTCGTTGATTTCCTCTTCATTCTCAGGCGGAATCTCAGCTAAGAGCGATTTCAAAATCTTATCGCTTTCGGCCTCGCTTTCCTTTTTTATCTTGAGCTGGATCGCTCTCAGCAGGTCGGCAGAAATTTTCTGTTCGATTTTTTCCATTTTGCCCTGGTCCACGGACTTCACCGTGAATTGGCGCTTTTCGATGTTGAGCTTCTGGAAGAGGTCTTTCTGGGCTTCGATAATCCTTTTGATCGGCTCCTGGGCCAGCGCGACGGCCTCGACAATCTTTTCCTCTTCTACTTCGGTGGCGCCGGCTTCAATTATGCCGATGCCGTGTTCTGTCCCCACGACAACCATGTTGAGCCGGCTTTTTTCGAGTTGAGTCACCGTGGGGTTGATGATGAATTCGTTGTCGATATAACCAACTTTAACAGCGGCGATAGGCGTGGTGAAAGGAATTTCGGAAAAATAAAGGGCGGCCGAGGCTCCGATGATTCCCAGAGTATCGGGCTCGTTCTCCAAATCGGCCGAGAGGAGGAGGGCGACAATTTGCGTGTCAAAATAGTATCCGCCCGGGAAGAGAGGCCGGATGGGCCGGTCGATCAGCCGGCTGACAAGGATCTCCCTTTCCGAGGGTCTGCCTTCGCGTTTGAAAAAGCCCCCCGGGATCTTGCCGGCGGCGTAGGTGTTCTCTCTATAGTCGACGATGAGAGGCAGAAAGGATTTTTCTTCTTTGACTTCTTTCTTAGAGGTGGCGGTGCAGAACATGATGGTTTCGCCGTAGCGGACCAAGGCAGAACCGTCGGCCTGCTTGCCGATCTTGCCAATCTCTATAGAAAGAGGACGGTTGCTGATTTCAAGGGTGATAGTGTGAGGCATTTTTGTCCCCGGGCCGAAGCCTACTTGCGCAGCTTCAGCTTCTGGATGAGTTGTTCGTAGCGGGTTGCGTCTTCCTTTTTCAGGTAGGCCAGAAGCCTTTTTCTTTTCCCGACCATCTTCATCAGACCCACCCGGGAGGTGAAATCTTTTTTATGGGTAATGAGGTGGTTGGTGAGGAAATTGATTCTCTCGCTCAGAAGAGCGATCTGGACTTCAGGTGAACCTGTATCCTCTCGGTTCAGCCGATTGTCCTCGACGATTTCTGTTTTGTGTTCCTTGCTTAGCACTAATCTTACTCCTTCAATCGATTGATAATCTTAGCAGAATTGGATGAGAATGTAAATCTTTTATTCCGTTGGGGCTAGGCAGGGATTTGGGGGTTCTGCAGCACGCTCTGAACTTATTTTTTTCCCTGAGAACTGAGGATTTCTTTGCGCCGAAGAAGATTCTTGGCATAACGAGAGAAGAAACCTCCCTGGGCGTTTTTGATCTCTTCGAGTTTTTTCTCTATCTCGGCCAAAGTCAGCTTGTTCATTTTTTTGCCTCTCTTGGCTTTTTCTTGGGTCTGTTCGGGTTTTTCTTCAGCCATTTTTTTGTCCTTCCTCTCTTATTTAGTCGAAATTATTATATTTTTTTATTGTTTAGGATACCAGAATTCGAGCTTCCAGGCAACGCTTTTTTGGGGACGGTTCTCAACGAGAACCGTCCCCTCAACACTGGCCGGCGAGTATGTCCTGAGCTTCCTTCCTCACTTGGGCGGAGGGCCATGTGTGAAGGAGGACATCCGGAGCCGAGCGGGCAAGGGCCCTCGAGTGAAACGAGAGGAGAGCGAGGCGAGGACGTGAGCGAATCCCTTGACCAAGTTAAAAAGACAATCACGGAAACGGAGATGTTTACCTACAGAGAAAGGCGGGTGGACGCGACTTTGTTCTTTTGCTAAAATGTCAGACTCATGCACAAGAGAAGAAGGGGATTGATTTTTCATCCATTTATTCTTTTTGAAAGGAGGACTATGGAAACCTCAAAAAAACTGACAGCTCTTTTTTTAGCTCTTCTTGCCGGCGCAGCTCTTTCTCCAGCCGAGGTTCTGCCGACCTACGCGCTGGTAAACTGCAGGATCGTTCCCGTGACTTCACCCGCCATTGAAAAAGGCGTGGTGATCATTCGCCACGGGCTTATTGAATCTATCGGAGCTATCGGAAAAATAAAGATTCCGGAAGATGCCGAGGTCATCGAAGCGGAAGGGCTGACGGCCTACCCGGGCTTGATCTCGGCCCATACCGGCCTTTTCCTGGAGGCTGCCAAAGAAGAGCGCCCCAGTCCAGGCGAGGCGGGAATGCCTTCCGAACCGAGCCCGGAGAGGCCGAGCCAGAATCCCGACCTTCAGGCGTTCAAACTCCTCAAGCCGAAAAAAAGCACGATCGACGGCTATCTCCGCGTCGGTATTACCACTGTCCTCGCAGCGCCTGGGGCGGGGATATTTGCCGGCCAGAGTGTTCTCCTCAGCCTCAACGGAGAAAACCCGGAAGCCATGGTCGTTAAAAACCCTGTCGCGCTCCATATCAATTTCGTCACAGAGCGCAATTCCTATCCGTCGAGCCTGATGGGGACGGTCGCCTTTCTCAGACAGTCTTTCTTGGATGCCGAGCATTATTCTTCTTACCAATCCCAGTTCGCCCGGATCCAGAAGGGAATGAAAAGGCCTGAGTACAACCCGTTTCTCGAGGCCATCATTCCTTATGTTGTCGAGAAAAAGCCTGTCATCTTCACCTGCGGCAATCAGGAGGACATAAATAGAGCCCTGCGTCTGCGGGATGAATTCAAGCTGAAGGCTTTCCTTTCCGGCGCCAATGAAGCTTGGCGAGTTGTGAACCTTTTGAAAAAAGCTCAAGCGCCCCTTCTGGTTACCCTTGATTTCCGGCCGCCTCTGTCGAGTGAATTCAGCCAAAAGGGAGAAGAAGAAAAGAAGAAAGCCGAAAAAGACATCTATCCGGCCAACCCTCAAGCCCTTTTTAAAGCGGGCATTAAGTTTGCTCTGACGTCATCCGGACTCACCGACCCTTCCGGCTTGCAGAAGAATATCCGTGAAGCCATCAAAGCCGGACTGCCGCCGGAGGAAGCCCTCAAAGCGTTGACCATCACTCCGGCTCAATTTTTAGGAGTCGACTCCATCCTGGGAAGTCTTGAGCCGGGAAAAATTGCCAACCTCATTCTCGCCAACGGGGAGATTTTTGAAGAAAAGACCGAGGTGGAAAAAGTTTTTGTCGACGGAATCCTCTTCCCGATAGAGAAAAAAGCAGCTGAAGCTAAACCCTCGGCTGTAAACCTTGCGGGAACCTGGAAAGCCGCTGTCCGTTCGCCAATGGGAGAAATGGAAATGACGATGGAGCTCGAACAGGAAGGGAGCCAGGTCAAGGGGTTCGTGACCAGCCAGATGGGCCGGTGGGAAATAAAGGATGGAGTCCTCTCCGGCGCCGAACTGACCTTTACTCTGGCGGCGACCATCATGGGAGAAACAATGGAGATGGAGTTCAGCGGAAAGGCAGAAAAAGACACTCTTGAAGGGACCATTTCTTCGGCCATGGGAAACGCCGAGCTCCGCGCCACACGAATCCCTAAGGCCGCTGAATAAAGGAGGCGGACATGAGCAGAAAAATATTGACCTATATCTTGGGAATAATCATTGCCGTCATTCCCGGTTTTTCGGCAGGGGGAGACCTCCTGATCAAGAATGGGACGATCCTGACGGTCACAAAAGGCAGCCTTCCCAAAGGGGACATCCTGATCATCGGAGGAGTTATCAAGCAAATCGGGGAAAACATCCAAGCCCCCGATGGAGTCAGGGTTATCGACGCCTCGGGGAAATATGTGATTCCTGGAATCATCGATTCGCACACTCATATCGCCCTTTCCGGGACAAATGAGACCGGTGAGGCCATAACGCCTGAAGTCGATATGCGCGAAGTCATCCAGGCTGAAGACCTCTCCATCTTCACGGCCCTGAGCGGCGGCGTCACCATGGTTCACACCATGCACGGAAGCGGCAACCCGATCGGCGGGCAGAACATCACTTTAAAAATGAAATGGGGCCGGCCGGCAGAAGAGCTGATTGTTCTTCAGGCCTTTCGGACGCTCAAGTTCGCCCTGGGAGAAAATCCCAAACAGGCCTCAAGACCGGCTTTCGGCGGCGGACCCCAGCGCTATCCTGCCTCCCGCATGGGAGTCAACGCCATCATCCGCAAGGAACTCCTCGAAGCCAAGAACTACATGCTCCAATGGGAGCGATACCTTGAAGCCAAAAAATCCAAGAATCCCCCCAAGACCCTCTTCCCGCCCCGAAAAGACTTGCGCCTGGAAGCCCTCGCCGAGCTTCTCCGGGGGAATCTCCTGGCCCGCTGCCACAGCTACAGAGCGGACGAAACGCTGGAGTTTATTGATCTCTCCAAAGAATTCGGGTTCAAAATCGCTTGTTTCGAACATATCCCCGAAGCCTTCAAGATCACCCAAGAGCTCAGACGAGAGGGCATAGGGACTTCGATCTTCCTGGATAACTGGGCTTATAAAGTGGAAGCTGCTGAAGGAACCGTCTACAGCGCCGCCTACTGCACCAAGAATGGCATTCTCGTCTCGATCAATTCGGACAGCGGCGAGAGAATCCGGCGCCTTTTCAATGACGCGGCCAAAGCCATGAAGTACGGAGGCCTGACTGAAGAAGAGGCCCTCAGATTCATTACCATAAACCCGGCCATTCAGCTCGGCGTGGAAAAAATCGCCGGAAGCCTGGAAGTGGGCAAACACGGAGATGCGGCCATCTTCAACGAGCATCCGCTGAGCGGCTACACCCGCTGCGAGATGACCATTATTGAAGGGGATGTCTATTTCGACCGCAATCAATACCTCAAAGAAAGAGAGGAAGCGCAAAAGAAGGGCGGAGAAGTGAAGAAAGTCGGAGGTGAGCAATGAAAAAGAGAATTTTATTTTTGTCCATTATTCTCAGTCTGACGGTCTCCTTCTTTTTCGGGGCTGAGGAAGCCGCGACATATACGGCGATCAAAGGGGCCCACATCATTCCTGTCGTAGGTGAGGATGTCCCTGACGGGACGATTCTCATCAAGGGCAACCGCATTGAAGCTTTAGGAAAAGATATCCCCATCCCTTCCGGGGCGAAAATCGTGGACGCTTCCGGACTTTTTGCATATCCGGGAATGATCGACGGCTACTGTTACCTCGGCCTCTCGGAAATTGGTGCTATTGCGGCCACGAACGATTACAGAGAAACAGGACGGATTAACCCGCAGGTCAGTGCCACAGAAGCGCTCAGGCCGGACTCTATGCATATCCCCATTTCGAGAGCCAACGGGATTACCGCAGCGCTCGTCGCTCCTACAGGAGGTCTCATCGCCGGACAGAGCGGCCTAATCAGGCTCACCGGATGGACGCCCGAAGAGATGGTGATCAAAAGCTCCGTGGCCATGCAGGTGGAATTTCCGGGCATTGCCAGGGGCGGATTTCGCCGTGAGGGAGCGCCTCGTGAGGAGGCTTCCAAGCAGGTCATTGAGCTCAAAGACTGGCTGAACAAGGCGCGCTTCTACCAGAAAAGAAAAGAAGCAGCCTCGAGAAACCTGCTTCTTCCTTTTCCCGAATTTGACGAAAAGCTCGAGTTCCTCCTCCCAGTCGTAAATGGGGAGCTTCCTTTGATGATCTCCGTCCAGGCGGAGAGAGATATCCGTGCAGCCATCAAATTTGTCCAGGAAGAAAAATTAAAAGCCATTTTCTATGGTGTCAGCCAGGGATGGAAAGTCGCCGAAGAAATAAAGAAAGCCGACATCCCCGTGGTCTTCGGCTCCCTCAACAATATGCCGCCGAGCTGGGGGGACGGATATGACTCGCTCTACCGCAATCCTTCGGTGCTTCATAAAGCCGGGGTGAAAATCGCTTTCTCCTCGCAGAGCGCGAGCTCGGCCAAGGACCTACCTTATCATGCTGCCAAGGCCGCAGCTTTTGGCCTCGACAAACGCGAAGCGCTGAACGCAGTGACTATCTACCCCGCCCAAATTTTCGGCGTCTCTGACCTCATGGGCAGCCTGGAGAAAGGCAAACTGGCCAATATCGTCCTCGCCGACGGCGACCTTCTCGAGCTCCGCACCAATATCCACAAAGTCTTTATCGAAGGAAAAGAAGCAGACCTTTCCAACCGTTTCACCGAAATCCTAGAAAAATTCAAGAGAAGAGACGGAGAGAGGAAAGCGGAGGAGAAATGAAGCTAAA
>CAZKEW010000039.1:0-14948 GCA_964551885.1 uncultured Eubacteriales bacterium | reverse complement strand
CTCTCTTCTTCCGAGCGGCGGCCGACTTGAATGCCTGGTTCATACTTGGTCACGATGATAATATCGGAGCCGACGGATTCGAGTTCCCTCAAGAAGGAGCGGTTGAGGCCTTGGATGATGGAAACCATTCCGATGACGGTCATGACGCCGATGACGATCCCCAAGACCGTCAGAAAAGACCGCAATTTATGGCTCTTCAGCGAATCGAAAGCCATGTGAAAGATCTCTCCTAGGATCCCGGTTCTCATTGTTCTGACCTCAAGGCTTCGATGGGGTTAAGTTTGGCGGCTTTGTTGGCCGGGTAAATGCCAAAAAATAGGCCGATGGAGGTGGACATCAAGATAGCGATGATGATGGAAACAGGCTCCAGTCTTGACGGCAGGGATGTTGTCGCTGAGACAGTCTTAGCCAAGATAAGGCCAAGCGTGATGCCGATGATCCCCCCTGTGGCCGAGATCGCGGAAGATTCAATCAAAAATTGGAAAAGAATATCCTGGCGCCGTGCCCCCACGGCCATGCGGATCCCGATCTCCTTGGTCCGCTCGGTGACCGAGACGAGCATAATATTCATGACCACGATTCCTCCAACCAGAAGGGCGATTGAGGAGATGGCAATCATGGCTATGTAGATACTCGAAGTAGCTGTTTTGTAGAATTGGATAAAAGTCTCGGAGGTTCGAAAGGAAAAATCATCCTTATCGTTGAAGGAACGATGGCGGGCTGAGCGGAGAATGGTCCTGACCTCTTCCTGCGCGTTTTTCATCTGCTCCTGTGAGGAGGTGTGGATATTGATGTTTATGCTTCTCCTTGAGCCGTATATTTTTGTAAAAGTCGTGATCGGGATGCGGACATAATTGTCCTGGCTCATGCCTAATAGCTTGCCCTTTTTTTGGCCCATCCCGATGATCAGAAAATTGTCCGGGCCCACTTTGATCCATTTGCCCAGGGGATCGGTGAAAGGGAAGAGCTTCTCCTTGATGTCGGCTCCGATGATGCACACAAAACGGGAGTGATTTTCGTCTTCTTTCTGAAATTGACGTCCGCTTTCGAGCTCCAGCACCGAACCGATCATGTGGTCGAGGTAGGTGACGCCCCGGATATCGACGTTTTTTAAGGACTGGCTTCCGTACTTGACCGTTCTACTTGTTCCGGCGCTGGCCCCGACAAGCTCGCAGCTCCTGCACTCGCTGCGCAGAAGCTCCATTTCCTTCATGGTCAGGTCCTTTCTCTTTATCTGTTCTCTATACTCTTTCAGGGAAGTGCCGATCAGCGAGTACTTGGAGACGGAAAAATCGTTGGCTCCGTAAAATGACATCTTGGTATAGACGTAATTGTTGAGCCCTTGAATGATGGAGACGACAGCGATGATCGTCAAAACGCCGATGATGATGCCGAGCAGAGTTAGGAACGTCCGCAATTTGTTGGCCCAGAGGGAGCCCATGGACATAGCGAAGGATTCGCCGATATTGACTCGTGCCATTTTACCAGTCTCTATTGTACATTAAATCATACGTAAGAGAGAAGAAGGGGTTTTAATCGGATAGCATCTATTTCCATGATTGTCTTTTTAGTTTGGTCAAGGGATTCGCTCCCTTCGCCAAGCTCCATATTTTAGATGACTATCACGGAAGATGCTTCCTTTTAATCGAGAAGGTAAGGGTGGGCTTGACAATTTCCGGCTGCCAAAAGAAAATGAAGCCAAAATCTCTGGCGCTGGAGAGGACGGATGACAGGAAGAAAACCACAAGCCTCTGAACGTTCTTTTCCTTGTGTGACCTTCGATAAACCGGGCCCTCAAAACACCGAGCGAACGCTGGAGACTGCGGCCAAAAGGGCGGACGAGTTGGGCATCCGCCATATCGTGGTGGCGACGACATCCGGGAAAACAGGCCTCCTGGCTGCTCAGGTTTTCAAGGGGAAGAATTTGGTTGTTGTGACTCACTCGGCGGGTTTCTTGAAACCTGACTTCCAGGAGCTCAAGCCCGCTTTGCATCGGAAAATAGAATCTTTGGGAGCTAAAGTTCTCACCTGCCAGCATGCCTTTGGCGGTGTGGGCCGGGCTGTGCGCAAGAAATTGGCCACTTACGAACTGGAAGAGATCATTGCTTACACGCTGCGGACGTTTGGCCAAGGGACAAAAGTGGCCATCGAGATAAGCCTCATGGCGGCTGATGCAGGCCTAATCCCAACCCAAGAGCTCTGTATCGCCATAGGCGGGACAAACTGGGGGGCGGATACGGCTCTCCTCTTGCGCCCGGCAAATGCTCAGACTTTTTTTGACTTGAGGGTTGTCGAGGTTTTGGCCAAACCGCGTCTCTCAGACTGATCTGATGGAATCAAGATAAAATTGAAAATCAGGCTAAACAAATTCTTATCCCTGGCCGGAGCGGCTTCGCGCCGCGAGGCCGACCGGATGATCGCCGAGGGCCGCGTCCGGGTCAACAAACAGATTGTCGATGAGCTGGGACACAAAATAGATGATGAACGGGATGTCGTTTATGTGGATGGGAAAAAAGTCCAGCATGAGGAAAGGCCTCTTTATCTGCTCTTAAACAAGCCGGCAGGATTTCTTGTGACCTTAAAAGACCCCTTCAAGCGGCGGACTATTCGAGATTTGCTTCCCGCTTCAATGGGAAGAGTTTTCCCGGTTGGAAGGCTGGACTTGGACAGCCAGGGTCTCTTGCTCCTGACCAATGACGGCGAAATGGCTTACCGCCTCTCTCATCCGCGTTTCAAGGTCAAAAAGATTTATGTGGCCAAAGTCCAGGGCGAACCAAATGAGGAGGCTCTCTCCAGGCTTGAGCGGGGCGTTTATCTGGAAGGAAAAAGAACCGCCCCGGCCAAAGTGAATCTTTTAGCCCATAACCCGAAATCGAGCATCCTGCGAATCGAAATTCATGAAGGCAGGAAAAGGGAAGTGCGGAAAATGTTCCAGGCTGTGGGCCATAACGTCCTGGAACTCAAGAGGATCGGGTTTGCCGGGCTTGAACTGAAGAAATTGAAAACTGGCGAATGGCGTCCTCTCGAGCCGCGGGAACTCCGCAAGCTCAGGGAACTCGTGAAGTTGAGTTAAGGAGCCTTCCTGATTCTGAATCAGGATTCTTTTTCAGGGCCTAAGCCGAAACTTTTCCAGCTCGCCGCCAGTCTCTGCATTTCCCTGTCCACAAGAGAATTCACTGTGTCCTCTTCGAACGTCCCGTCTTCCCGGGTCTTTCCGGCCTCGACACCGGTCAGGATTTCAATCCCTTCATCGACGCTCTTGACCGGATAAATATGGAATTTCCCCTGGGCGACGGCTTCGACTACATCCCGGCGCAGCATCAGGTTCTGGATGTTCTGGTAGGGGATGATCACTCCCTGTGTGCCGGTTAGCCCTTTGGCGCGGCAGACGTCGAAGAAGCCCTCGATTTTCTCGTTCACTCCGCCGATGGACTGGATTTCTCCCTTTTGGTTGATGGAGCCCGTAACGGCGATATCCTGCCTGAGCGGGAGCTTCGAGAGGCTGGAAAGGATGGCATAGACTTCTGTGGAGGAAGCGCTGTCGCCGTCGACTCCCGAATAGGACTGTTCGAAAGCAATGCTGGCAGAGAGGGAGAATGGTTTGTTCTGGGCGTATTTACTCCTTAGAAAACCTCCGAGGATGAGAACGCCCTTGTTGTGTGTCGGGCCGCTTAAGTCCGCTTCTCGCTCGATATTGATGACGCCAACCCTGCCGACTGCGGTTTTGGCCGTGATCCGCGTCGGCTTGCCGAAGGCGAATTGGCCCATATCATAGACGGACAGGCCGTTCACCTGGCCGACAACCTTGCCCTCGGTGTCGATCAAGATAGTGCCTTCTTCGATGAGCTCTTGGATCTTATCCTCGATCAGGCTGATGCGCTCAAACCGCTCCTGGATGGCTTTTTCCACATGCTCCCGGCTGATCATCGTTTTGTTATCCATTTTGGCCCAGTAATCGGCCTCACGGATAACATCGGCTAGAATATTGAAGCGAGTGGTCACCTTCCTTTGCCTCCCGGAAATCCGGGTCGCATATTCAATGACGGCGGCGATCCCTCCCTTATCCATCGGATAAAGTCCGTCATCATCACAGATTTTCTTGATAAAGCGGGCATAGTCGCGGAGGGTTTTTTCATCTTTGGTCATCTCGGAGTCAAACTCGGCTTTGATCTTGAAGATCTTTTTGAAGTCCTCGTCCTGAAAATAGAGAAGGTCATAGATATAAGCCTCACCGATCATGACCACCTTGACGTTACATTTGATGGGTTGCGGTTTCAGGCGGGTTGTGGAGATGAAGTAGAGGGAGGAATAATTCTGGATTTCAAAGATCTGATTCCTCAGGGTTCTTTTTAAAGTAAGCCAGACGCCCGGCTCGATCAGGGCATCCAGGGCATTGATCACTAAATAGCCACCGTTCGCTTGGAGAAAAGAGCCGGCCTTGATTTTCGTAAAATCGGTCTGCCACATTCCCCAGCGGGAGACTGTGGATTCAATCGTTCCGAAGAGGTTCATGTAATTGGGGTTCGTCTCCATCACGACAGGCTCCCCCTTGACTCCGGAGTTATCAACCAGGAGGTTGACCCGGTACTCTAGAAAAGTGTCGATGAGCTCCCTGCTTTTATCTTCTTTTTCGTCCTTTTTCTGCGCTTTAAAGAGATCGATGTTGTTAATCAGATTCTCTTCAACATGGTTGAGGTAATCGGAGATGATGTTCTGGGAAAATTTCTCCCTTATTCCAGAGATGCCCCCTTTGATAATGGGAGTGATGGCTTCGGCATCCCAATTCTTGAGCAAGTTTCGGGCTTCATCGTCGATGTCTTTCAGCTTCTCGAAGACGCCTTCGAGCTCTGCGGTCAGTTCTTCGTACTTTTTCTTCAGCTCATCCAAGTTCTTCTGGGGAAATTTCTTTTCTTTAACCATGGCTTCGAGCTTATTGAAAGGCGTGGGGGTGTCCTCGATCATCGGGACGAGGTCAGGCTTGACGAAGAGCCCCATCTGGACCTGGATGACAGAGAACCCCTTTTGGGCCACTTCCTTTTCGAATTTTTGCAGGATTTCCTTCTGCTTTTTCTGTTGGGTTTCGATAATATCTTCTCTTTTCTCTTTGTAATATTTGCTCTCGAGAAGCTCGGGGATATTGACTTTGAGCATCTCAATAAGATTTTCCATGGCCTCTTTGAAAAGTTTGCCCCGGCCTCCAGGGAGCATAATGAGCCTGGGCTCATCAGGATTTTTGAAATTATTGACATAAAGAATATCGTCGGGCGTTTTCTCTCCCTTTTCCAGTTTCTCCAGAAGCTGTTTGATGGTCGTGGTCCGGCCGGTTCCGAGCATGCCGGTGATGAAAATGTTGTAGCCCAGGCTTTTGATATCGAGGCCTGTCTTTATGGCTCTCAGAGCTCTTTCCTGGCCGATGATATCTTCGCAGGGTTTGCAATCATCGGTCGTCGCAAAGGGGATTTGCTCTGGAATCAACCTCCAGCGCAGTTTTTCCGGAGGCAGTTCTTCAAAATTTGTCTTTAGTCTCATCCGAGAACTCCTGGGACAAAGAAAAAAACATTTCGTCTCGTTTTATTACCATAAAATGCCAGATGAGACAAGCCTTGAAAAGAAATAAATAGGGGGACGGTTCTCCTGGAGAACCGTCCCCAAAGCCTCCCCGAAAAAGTTGGTGAAAAAAAAGTGGTTATCTGTTAAAATAGGAGAAATTTCAAGCGAGATAATACGTTGAGCGCCGTCCACATCAAGAAGGTCGAGAGAAAAAAGGACCTCAAAAAATTCATCTTTTTTCCCTGGAAAGTTTACCAGGGGAACCCCCACTGGGTTCCTCCTTTAGTCATGGATTTAAAAGAAAAATTGGACAAAAAGAAGAACCCCTTTTTTGAACATGCGGACATGGAGCTTTTCTTGGCCCTCAAAGATGGCGAAATCACGGGAAGAATCGCCGCTATCATTGATAAAAACCACAATCAGTTTCACAATGAAAGAGTCATCTTCTTTGGCTTCTATGAGAGCTTTGACGACCTGGAGACGGCCCAGAACCTTCTGGAAACAGCCGGGCATTGGGGAAAAGAAAGAGGCCTGGAAATCCTGAGGGGGCCGATGAGCCTTTCGATGAACGATGAATGTGCTTTCCTCTTAGAAGGCTTTGATTCTTCTCCCGTCCTCATGATGCCTTATAATCCGCCTTATTATCTGGAACTTATGGAAAAGTGCGGCCTGACTAAGGCCAAAGACCTGTATGCTTTTTTCATGACTCGAGACCATGAGGCCGCCGAGAAAGTCAAGGCCGTTGTCGACAAGATGCGCCGGGAAACGAAGATCACTCTGAGGCATATCAATAAAAAAACATTGGATGAAGACGTCAAGAAAGTCCAATTTATCTACAACAATGCCTGGGAAAGGAACTGGGGGTTTGTTCCTTGGACAGAAAACGAGATGAAGTATATGGGTGAGAAAGTGAAGAAGATCGCCGACCTCGACCTGGTCATCCTGGCTGAAGATGAAGGCCGGCCGGTCGGGTTTGCTCTTGGCCTGCCCAACTTCAATGAGGTCATCAAGAAAATCAACGGCCGGTTGACGCCGCTGGGTCTCCTGAAGCTCCTCTATTATCGGAGAAGGATCAAGGGGATAAGAGCTATTATCTTTGGCATATTGAAAGAATATCGCCAGACAGGCCTGAGTTATTACCTCTATTCAGAGCTGGAAAGGAATGCCGTCGAGAGAGGCTATGAGTGGGGAGAAATGTCCTGGCAGTTAGAAGACAACGAACCCGTCAACAGGTTTAATCTTTCCATCGGAGGAAAGATTTATAAGAAGTATCGTATCTATGAAAAGAGAGTGGTATGAAGTCACAGGGAAAGAGAAAGCGAGATAAATAAAACGCTAAGCGGAGGGGAAAAACATGGAATTTAAAAACCTGATCACCCGAAAGAGTGAAGGCATCGGCTGGATCACCATCAATCGGCCGGACAAGCTTAATGCTTTGAATGTCGAAACGGTGGAGGAACTCCGAGTCGCCTTCCAAGAATTCCATAATGATGCCGAGGTAAAGGTTGTTATCCTTACAGGATCTGGAGAAAAGGCCTTTGTGGCCGGCGCCGACATCAGTGAATTCATCCATCTCGATGCTGAGAAGGGAAGGCATTATGCCGTTAAAGGCCAGGAATTGACCAAGTTCATCGAGAACTTCCGGACGCCTGTGATCGCCGCGGTCAACGGCTATGCCCTCGGTGGGGGGACAGAATTTGCGCTGGCCTGCCACATCCGTCTGGCTTCGGAGAATGCGAAATTCGGGCAGCCGGAAGTCAAATTGGGGCTTATCCCAGGTTTTGGCGGCACCCAGCGGCTTCCGAGGCTCGTCGGCAAAGGAAAGGCGATGGAGCTGGTCCTTTCGGGAAAAATCATCGATGCTAAGGAAGCTTACGATATCGGGCTCGTCAATAAGGTCGTTCCCGCGCAAAATATTTTGTCTGAGGCAGAAGCCATGGCTAAGGACATCATCAAGAATGCGCCGCTCGCCCTCGAATACGCTATTGAAGCTATGAACAAAGGTTTGGAGGAAACTCTGGATGCGGGGCTTGAGCTCGAGGCGGAAATCTTCGGCCGCGCCTGTTCGACCGAGGACAGCCTCGAGGGGGCAAAAGCCTTTTTAGAAAAAAGAAAACCGAATTTTCGAGGCCAATGAGAGAGGTTTAAAATGGAAACTTATCAAGGAAAACTCCAGGCTAAGGGATTGAAGTTCGGGATTGTGGTCAGCCGCTTCAACCAATTCATCTCGGAAAGGCTCCTGGAAGGGGCGCTGGATGCTCTTTCCAAACTGGGAGCTTCAGAGACGGATATCTTCGTATATAAGGTCCCCGGCTCGTTTGAAGTTCCGATCCTGGTGAAGAAGCTGGCCAAATCGAAAAAAGTGGACGGGATTATCTGCCTGGGCGCGCTCATCCGGGGAGATACTCCTCATTTTGATTTCTTGAGCGCCGAAGTGACTAAAGGCATTTCGCAAATCGCCATCGATGAGGGAATTCCGTGCTCCTTCGGCATTTTGACCGTTGACACCATCGAACAGGGGATTGAGCGCGCCGGAACAAAGGCCGGGAACAAGGGCTGGGATGCGGCTTTTTCCGCTGTTGAGACCCTGAATCTGATCAAGACAGCCAAGCTCGGCTGAGGACGCGGCGCTCCATGGGCAAGAGAAGAAAGGCCCGGGAAAGCGCCCTCCAGATTCTTTACCAGCTGGAATTTGACGACTCCCAGGTTGATCAAGCGATCGACCTCTTTTGGCAAAAGAAGAAAGCTCCAGAGGAGACAAAAGAGTACAGCCGCTGGCTGGTCAAAGGCATTCTTTCCCACGAGAAAGAGGTGGATGAGGCCATCCAGTTCATTTCCGAGCACTGGCGGATCTCTCGGATGGCCGTCGTTGACCGCAACATCTTGCGCTTGGCTGCTTTTGAGCTTCTTCATGCCGAGAATATCGCTCCGGCTATTATCATCAATGAGGCCATTGAGATTGCCAAAAAATTCAGCAGCCCCGAGGCGGCCACCTTTGTCAACGGAATCCTCGATGCCCTGAGAAAGAAAATCCAGGCTGAGAAAAGGCCTTCCGAAGAGGTGAGAAATGTCCGAACAAAAAGCCGAGAAGGAAAGTCGAAAACCTCTCCAAGAGCAAAAAAAGTCTGACCAAGAAATTTCCCGCGAGGAGAAAATCGAGAAGCTTCTCGAGCAAGGCATAAACCTTTTCCCTTATAGAGCCGAGAAGACCCATTCCGTGTTTGAAATCGTCCGGGATTTCGCGTCATTGTCCGCAGAAGAGCTGGCTGAGAAAAAGATTGCCGTCATCGTCCCGGGGAGGATTCTTTCCGTTCGTCGGATGGGACGAGCCACGTTCAGCACGATCACAGACAGCCGCGCCCGGCTTCAAATCTATCTCAGAGAGGATCTGTTAGGGGAGAAAGCCTACAGGCTTTTCGACCTCATGGATATCGGCGATATCATCAATGTTGAAGGAACGCTGTTCAAGACTCGAACAGGGGAGCTGACTGTTTTGGCTCAGTCCTTTTCTCTGTTGGCCAAATGCCTTCATCCTCTGCCGGAGAAATGGCATGGACTTCAGGATGTGGAGCTCCGCTACCGGCGAAGATACCTGGATTTGATCATGAATCCGGAAATCGGCGAAGTTTTCAGGCTGCGCAGTCAAATCATTGCCCATATCCGGAAGTTTTTCGATGAAAGGGGCTACATCGAAGTCGAAACACCGATGATGCAGCCCATTCCTGGTGGTGCTTTGGCCAGGCCTTTCAAGACCTTTCATAATGCCCTGGGAATTGACCTCTACCTGCGGATAGCGCCGGAACTCTATTTGAAGCGTCTGGTCGTGGGCGGGTTTGAAAAAGTCTATGAGATAAACCGGAATTTTCGCAACGAAGGAATCTCTTCCGAGCATAATCCCGAGTTCACCATGTTAGAGTTTTACCAGGCTTATAGCGATTATTACGACATGATGGATATGACAGAAGATCTCCTCCACTCGCTCTGCCTTTCTCTCGTGGGAAAAGAAGAGATCACCTACGGAGACTCCACGCTGTCTTTTAAGAGACCCTGGAAGCGACTGAAATACAAAGAGGCTCTTCTCTCTTTTAGCGGGCTTGCTCCCAGCCGATATGATGACCCAGCGGACATCATCGCTTTTGCCTCCACGCTGGCCCCGGACCAGACCCCTCATTCCTATGGAAAAGCGCTGGATATCATTTTTGATAAATTGGTCAAACCAAAAATAATTCAACCGACATTTGTGCTGAATCCTCCCAAAGAGGTTTCTCCTCTGGCCAAAGCTTCCCGCGAGAAGCCTGACGAGGCCGAACGGTTTGAGCTCGTAGTGGCGGGCATGGAGGTGGCCAATGCTTTCAGCGAGCTCTCCGACCCTCAGGAGCAGAGGAGGCGGTTTGAACAACAAGCGGAAGAGAAAAAGAAGGGCGATGAAGAGTCCCATTGGATTGACCTGGATTATGTCCAGGCCCTGGAATACGGCCTCCCTCCCACTGGAGGAGAAGGAATCGGGATTGACCGCCTCACCATGATTTTTGCCGATAAAAAGTCGATCAGGGAAGTCATCCTTTTCCCGCTCTTGAGGCCAAGATAGAAAGTTGTCGATGAATTACGAACTGTTCATAGCTTCCCGATATCTCAAAGCTAAAAGGAAGCAGGCTTTCATTTCGGTCATCACTTTTATCTCCATGCTGGGTATTGCTATCGGCGTGATGGCTCTCGTTATCGCCCTGGCCCTGATCACCGGGTTTCAAGAGGACGTACAGGATAAGATCTTGGGAGCGACCTCGCACATCATGGTTGAGGACCTTGGGGGCGAAGGCTTGAGAGATTACGGGGACCTCATAAAAAAAGTCCAGACCGTCAAAGGGATTCAGGTCATCTCGCCTGTTGTCTATAATATGGTCCTGGTTAACGGCCCTTACAGGAGCCGAGGCGCCATGCTGAAGGGGATAGACTTTGACCTCGACAAGCGACATTCGCCCTGGCTGGCGAAACTGGAGCAGGGCCATCGTCCCTCTGATACTCCGCGAGAGGAAATCCTCCTCGGAAAAGAGCTTGCTTTTGGTATCGGAGCGAGCCCAGGAGATGTGGTGACCGTCCTGACGTCGTCATCGCGCCTTTCACCCATCGGTCTCATCCCCAAAACCAAAAGGTTTGTGGTCAGCGGCATTTTTTCCACAGGCCTCTACGAGTTTGACTCATCGACGGCCCTGATATCTCTTGCTGCCGCCCAGAGATACTTCAGCCTGGAAGGGAGGATAAGCCAGCTCCAGATCAAGCTCGACGATATTTTTCAGGCCGGCAAAGTGGGCGAGGAGCTCAAACAAATCCTTCCCCCCTCGACCTATGTGACGACATGGATGGAGCTGAACCGGTCTCTTTTTTCGGCTTTGAAATTAGAAAAGACAATTATGTTTCTCACCATCACCCTCATCGTTTTTGTGGCTGCCCTGAATATCATTGCTACCCTTATCCTGATGGTCATGGAGAAAACCAGGGATATCGGTATCTTGATGGCCCTAGGGGCTTCCTCCCAGAGCATCAAGAAGATTTTCTTCCTCCAGGGGACGATGATCGGCGTTATCGGGACAACCGCGGGAGTCCTCCTGGGGCTTTTTAGTTGCTGGCTGGCCAACACGTTCAAATTGATCAAGGTGCCGGTTGATATCTATCAGATTTCTTTTGTCCCTTTTCATATCAAAATGATCGATTTGGCCATGATTGTGGGGGTCAGCCTGATCATCAGCCTGCTCTCAACCGTTTTCCCTTCACACAGGGCCTCTAAGGTCGACCCTGTTATCGCCTTAAAATATGAGTAGCTTGATCGTCGCCCAAAATGTCGGCAAGGTTTACCCTCTGCCCAGGGGAGTTCTCCAGGTGCTTGAAGGACTTGATTTTGAGCTCCAGAAGGGGGACCTTGTTGCCGTTATGGGCGCTTCTGGTGTGGGAAAGACGACATTCCTCAATTTGCTCGGCGCTTTGGACAAACCTTCTGAAGGGACGATTCTCCTGGAGGGGGAGGACATCCATGCTAAAGAGGAGAGAGAGAAATCCCGCCTCAGGAATGAGAATATCGGGTTTGTCTTCCAGTTTTACCATCTCCTTCCCGAGTTCACGGCTGTAGAAAATGTGCTCCTTCCTCTTCTTATCAGGGGAATGGACAGACAGGAAGCTAAGAGAAAGGCTTGGAGCATCCTCAAGGAGGTTTTTCTGGAAGACAAGGCGGATCAAAAGCCCGGTCTGCTCTCAGGCGGAGAACAGCAGAGGGTGGCTATAGCCCGCGCTTTGGTCAATGAGCCAAAGCTGCTTTTGGCCGATGAGCCGACAGGAAATCTGGATAGGAAAACGGGCGAGGCCATCATGCGGCTCATCCAGGAGCTTCATCAGAAAAAAGGCCTCTCTTCGATCATCGTCACGCACAACGAAAAAATAGCCCAGTTCTGCCAGAAGCTCTATGTTATGGAAGCCGGAAAGTTGAAACTATTTCGCTTGTCCTGAAGTTTCTTCTAGTGATGATAGTTATTTTTAATTGTTTTTTCTATCTTGTCAACAAGATAAACCCGTCTTTAGATAAGACTAAAAAGTGATCGGCGGCCAGTTTGTTCAGTCCTTGACATTTATGGTCGGAGAGAATATAAATTTTATGGACTGGTTAACATGGATTCCGATCTTCAACAAGAGCAATCTCGTGCGATCCTCAAAAGCAAATTCCTTCTAGGTGAAGAACAGCTTTAAACTTTCTGATAAGGAAAATTTCGTATTGATATCCGGAATGACTGGGGTCTAAATGCAGCCAAAGATAATTAAAACAACAGGCTCTCTTCCCTTTCGTGTGGGTAAGGAAACATGGAGTCCGTAACGGTCTTGCTCCTGCGAAGGTTTTTAACGCCGTTCCCTCACCATCTTCTCGGCGCTGCGGAACTCACACCATGACTTGGATCATCTCCCCTGATTTGTGCCGAATATTCGGAGTCACGACAGATCGTGGCGAGGCTCGCACAGTCCTCGCGCCCCGAAGACGGAGTCCCCTCGAAGACGGCGAGGAAAGGCTAAACCTTCGCTTATGGTCGCTGCGACGGTCACGGACTCCCGAATTCACCCACACGAAATGGAATAGACCCAAACAATATTTGTTGGCTAAACCGAAGATGTCAGGTATCTAATACAAACGCATTAAGTAAAGTGCGAGGAACGAGGTGAAGAAGCAATCTCAACTTAACAGACTTAGATTGCTTCGCTCCCGATGGTCGCTCGCAATGACTACGTAATAGCATTAATTGCGTTTGTATTAATTAGCTAAACCAGAAGGTGAGGTTCGAAATGATATTATCGAAGGTAAAAAAAACAACATTAGGGTTTATCTGTCCGCTTTTTCTAATGATGGGAATTCTTTTATTTTCCTCCGTGAGCTGTAAGAGCATCTTTGGTCCTGATGAAGAAACTGCGGCCCCAACAACGGAAGAAGGTACGGAAGCCAGGATAGTTGTAACTAATAAATATGGTGAATCTTTGGATATTTTTATGGATGGACAATTTCAATTCGCTTTAGGACATAAGGCGCAGAATAATATTCGGTATGTCACACTCCAAGACCATGTTCTTGAGGCTAAAAAACAGAGCACGGATACAGTCGTTGCTTCAACAACTATTTCTGTGGCGTCCAAGATCGACTACCCATGGGTAATAAATGATCCGCCGGATATTAACGTGACAAATTTATACGGGAGAACATTGAAAATTTATATGGATGGGGATTACTTATTTAATTTAGTGGATGAAGAAAATAGATGGATCATTGATGTGCCCTATGGAGAACGGTTTTTAAAAGCCATCAGAGCAAGTGATGATAAAGAAGTCGCTTCAATCACTATAAACGTCGCCGAAAACAAAGATTATTCCTGGACAATTCAGTAGACCTTATATTTTCCAAAGAAAGAGATCATACGCTTATAAAAAAAGTTTTCATAAGACGAGATAGCAAATGAAAAAACGCGTGATTTGGTTGGCAATGATTTTGCTGATGGCAGCAATAGAAACAAGGGCGGCAGAATTTTATAAGAAATTCAGTATCGCTCTTAAACCGACTGGAATTTTTGCCATTAGTGGTCAATTTACTGATTCAGTGAAGTTAAGAGATGTGCTCAGCACTGGCCTTGGACTCGGGATGGGCCTCAGATATGAAATCAATGAGAACATATATATTGATGCCGGCTATAGCTATGATTGGATACCCCTGAAAGAAGAGAATAGACCTTATCCATATAAAGACCAAATGCCGGCTTTTGACATGCAAATATATTCGCTCAACGGGACATTTTTTCTTAAGTCCGGCTATTTTATTGAACCCTTTCTCACAGTCGGAGCCGGCCTGTCCTCCTGGAAATTTAGTGAGGATACGTTAGGCACCGGAGTGTGGCCCGCTCCTGGAAATTTTGCTGAGAACTTTTCTGATTCTAGCTTTTTATTAAACGTAGGGCTGGGGGCCGAAGGGATTCTTTGGCGCCATTTTTCTATTTTTGTTGAGGTGAAATACAATTATCTCTTTTCGAGAAATGTCGGCAAATTCGGCACTGACGATTTCACCCAGCAAGATTTCTTGACAATCGGTCTTGGCATAATTTTTAACTTTGTTAGGAAATAATCACTCTAAGACAAGAAGGCTTTAAAATGGAAAGGGTTAAATCAAGTTTAAAAAAACGGAAACATCTTGCTCAGGTTATGACTTTAATTGGGATCTTAATGTTCTTGCAGTCTGGCTGCAAAAGCCCAACAAGTCCTGACGGCAAAGGAGAAGCGGATATCATCGTCTACAGTCTATTCGAGGAGATCTTGGATGTTTATATGGACGGAACCTTTCGATTTTCGATAGGATATCAAAACCCAATCGAGATTGATAACGTCTCTTTCGGCACACATGAAATAGAGGCAAAAAAATCAGGCAGCGACATCGTTTTCGCTTCTACAACCATCGAGGTCACAGAGAAAATAGATTACACCTGGCAGATTGAAGACCCTGCCGATATCAATGTTGTGAATAGCTATGGAGAGGCCTTGAAAATCTATATGGACGAAGCATATCAGTTTGACCTCGCGAATGAAGAGGGCCGCTGGATTCTAGATGTTCCCCTCGGAGAGCATTTTTTAAAAGCTCTAAAGGTGAGCGACAGTATGCAGGTCGCCTCAATTCTGCTGGATATTTCAGAAAATAAAGATTATGTGTGGACAATCAAGAAGCTGAATTAGCTGCGACTTTAGTTTCATAGCCTCTCATCATACCCGCCTCAGTTAGAAGCTTTTCTAGAAGACACAGCCGGCCAAAAGCCAAGCCAGCTTTCCGGGGGAGAGCAGTAGAGGGCGGCCATCGCCCGAGTCCTGGTCAACGAGCTCCCGCTCCTTCTTGC
>CAZKEW010000038.1:0-15071 GCA_964551885.1 uncultured Eubacteriales bacterium | reverse complement strand
ATCATGCAGGGATATCAAAGCTGCGTTTTTTACGGAAGCCTGATTCACTGGAAGAAGCTCAGCGTCACGTTTATTGCTTCCCTCATCCTCTTTATCATCGGCTACACCATTTTCGACCGACTTCGAGATTCCTTCCCCGAGGAGGTGTAGATGTTTGCCATCGAAGTGGAAAATGTTTCCCGCGTCTACCAGAAATACTCCGCCCGGCACCGCTTCCAGACTTTTAAAAGCGCCTTGGTTAAAGGAGACTTGTTCAGGGCTCTCAAGGCCGATGAGCTGGTGACGGCCCTCGAAGAGGTCAATCTGCAGGTGGAAAAAGGGCAGACGTTCGGAGTGATCGGGGAGAACGGCTCGGGAAAAAGCACCCTGCTCAAGCTCGTTGCCGGCATTGCTAAGCCGACCATGGGAAGAGTCAGGACCGAAGGAAAAGTCTCGGCGTTGATCGAGCTCGGAGCCGGGTTTCATCCTGAGATTACAGGAAGAGAAAATGTTTATATTAACGGGATCATGCTGGGGTTGACCAAAAAAGAGATCACCGCCAAATTCGATGAGATCGTGGAATTCGCCGAGCTCGAGGATTTTATCGACGCTCCCGTCAAGACTTATTCTTCGGGCATGTACATGAGGCTGGGGTTTGCGATCGCTATCAATGTCAACCCGGATATTTTGCTCATCGATGAGGTTTTGGCGGTGGGCGATGCTTCCTTCGTCCCCAAATGTCTGGACCGGATCGATGATTTCCGGCGCCGGGAAAAAACAATTCTTTTCGTCAGCCACGACCTCGCCACGGTGGAGAAGATCTGCGACCGCGTGGCCTGGCTCAAAGGCGGCAGAATCCAGGCTATCGGGGAGGCCAAGAGAGTTATCGATGCCTACCTCCAGGATGTCGCGGAGAAGAAGGAAAAGGATTTCGAGAAACGCCGCCAAGAAAGGATTGCGGAGCAAAAATGGGAAGAAGGAAGGCGGGAAAACCGCTGGGGAAAGAGAGAAGTCGAGATCGTTCAGGTTAGGCTGAAAAATTTAGAGGGACAGGAGAAGAACGTCTTCTCACCCGACGAAGGGATGGTCATCGAGATGGATGTCACCGCCCATTCCCGCATCGAAGATTTTGTCTTCGGGGTCGGCCTTTTAAACTCGCAGGGAATTACCTGCTACGGCACGAACACCCATCTGGAGGACTTTGAGCCGGTCTCCATCCAGGGAGAAGGGAAGGTCATCTGTCGGATTGAAAGATTGAACCTGATCAATGGGACTTATTACCTTGATCTGGCCGTGCACAAGAGGGACGGCTATCCTTATGATTACCACAGAAACCTTTATTCCTTCCTAATTTTCTCGACCTCGAAGGAGGTGGGAATCAGCCGGCTTCCTCATACCTGGAGCTTTTCGCCAGGAATTCAGACAAAGCCTCCGCAGCAGAGGTAATAGGGACAAGGCCCCCTTGGCCGTGAAATCGGGAAAGCGACAGAAGCCAATGAAAGCTAAAGAAAGAAAAATCTACGCACTCAGGGATCTGCTCGAAATTCGCCGGAAGCTCAAAAAGCAGGGCAGGACGGTTGTCTTCACCAACGGTTGTTTTGACCTCCTTCATGCCGGCCATGTCCGCCTCTTTAAGGAAGCCAAAAGACAGGGCGATGTCCTCGTCGTCGCGCTCAACGATGACGCTTCCGTCCGGAAAATCAAGGGCCCAGCACGTCCCATTTTTCCCTTGGAGGAGAGATGGGAAATCTTGGAAGCCATCGAAGACGTCGACTTCTTGACGTCCTTTTCCGAGGAGACGCCCCAGAAGATCATCGCCTCTTTGCTCCCCGACGTCCTGGTCAAAGGCGGAGACTGGAAACAGGAAAAGGTCGTCGGGAAGAAAGAAGTCGAAGCGGCAGGAGGAAAGGTGGTCATCGTCCCCTACCTTGAAGGCCGTTCCACCTCATCCATCCTCAAGAAAATTGTTCGTGCTTTCGCGTAGCTATTTTTCATAGCTGAAGATGGGCTTCGGAAATCTCATAGAGCAGTTTTACATCTTGCTCAGGATGCTCGTTGGCAGCCGCTCTTGCAGTGCGAAACGCGAGGAACCATATACCTTTTCATCACAGGCTCCTTTCCTCGAAATTAAATCATAGTAATTCTATATTAAAACTAAGCTTTGGTCAATACTTTTAGGCCCATTGATAGCATCCCAAATTCCGTGACAGGACCCATCTCATAAGACTGCTTGATTATCACGGATTTTGGGATGCTTCCCAGCCCATTTTTGGCTGACCCAGGCCCAGAGTTTTTGGTGAAAAGCTAAACTTGGGGGGTGCTCTTTCATTATTTCGAGAGATTTCTTGCGGAAAGTGAGGAGACGATGGGCTACCTGGAGTTCATCGCCCGGGTCACTGCCTATATCCCGGACAAAGGCCAGGTCATGGTTCGCTACTATGAACTCTACGCCAATGCCCACAAGGGAAAAATCCGGAAGGCCGGACTCTCACCCTATGCTCTCCCCATGGTCGAGGAGGACCTGATGAGGATTTATCTGACGAGGGCGCGTTCGACCAGGTCCATGACCTGGACAACACGCATGTCCAGTTTGTAGTGTTTGATAATGTCCGATAGCCCGTCCACACAGTTATGGCACATGGTGCAGATAAGCTTGGCTTCCGTGGCTTTGAGCTGGTCAGCCTTAATCTTCGCCACCTCCAGCCGGAGAGGCCGGTATTCAGCGATGGAAAGCAATCCCCCTCCGCCCGTGCAGCAGTAATTTTCGGTCCGGTTCGGGAACATCTCCCTGAAATCCGCGCAAACGCGTTTCAGCACCCAGCGCGGCTCTTCAATAAGCCCCCCTGAACGGGCGACATTGCAGGAGTCGTGGAACGTGACGGGTTCCTGGTTTTTCGACGGGTCCACCCGAATGCGTCCTTCTTCGATATAGCGTTTCAAGGTTTCAATGACGGATTCTGTGGGAATTTGCTGGTCATAATCCGCCCAGCTATAGCCTTCCCAGCGGGTCGAACGGTATCCGTGGCCGCATTCAGAAATCACGATGCGCTTGGCCCTGAGCCGGACGGCGGCCTTGTAGACATTCTTCGCGACATAGGCGCCCAGATTGTCATCACCCGAGAAAAGCCCGAAGTTCGTCTGGTCCCAGCCCCACCTCGGCAGTGTCCACCGTTCTCCAGCGAAATGAAAAATCTTGGCGGCATTGGCGATCGATCGGGGGTCAAACTTGATCTCCCTCGGGTTTATGGTATAAAGAAAATCACAGTCTTTCTCGTCCACAGGAATCCTGACCGCGAGCTCGAGTTCGGCCTCGACTTCCTGCCTCATCCACTCCAGCGTCTCGAAATAGTCCTCTTCGGTCACAGCCATCTGGTTTCCCGTCTCCCACTGGTCCCGGCTGACGTTGAAAACGCCTTCGGGGACAATACCGAGCTCCGCCAGAAGCCCCCGGGTAAATCTGACCAGTAGCGCCGTGTCCACCCCCATCGGGCAGTTAAATGTGCAACGGCGACAAGCGCTGCACATGCCGAAGACTATATTTTTCAGGCGGTTGAGCGCTTCATCATCGGCCGGGTACCGGGCATGCACCCACCAGGGGATGATTCGCCCGGTCCAGTCCATGTGCCTTTTAAATATCCGCCGGATCTGGTCGGCCTTATAAACAGGCGTCATGGTCGGGTCGTCGGGTCTGGCGAGGACATAATGGCAGGAATCGGCGCACATGCCGCAATGAACACAGGCGACCATAGAAGTGACCAGCGACCGGTTGATCTTCCGGCTGAGAAGATCAAGGAATTTTTTCAAATTATCGGACCCAGGCTCATAGAGCTTCAAACGTCCTTCAGTCACGGAGCGGAGCCGGTCGGCCTTTGCTTTGTCCTGGGATTTCGTTTCCAGCGGGAGGTCAATGACTCCGGGCGCTTTGAATTTTTTGTGTTTTCCTCTTTTCACGCCTATTTTTCCTTGGAATATTTCTTAGCCGGTAAAACGCCTCTATGTCCCAGCGTCCGGCCTAAAAAAAAACGGCTGAACGGATAGTACAAGTAATGCCCTATTTTCGAGAAAGGCACGTAGATAAGCAGGAAGGCCGTCAGGCCGAAAAAGAGAATCAGGGGCCATTCCGCGGTTGGATACTCGTTCGGAACGGCAAACACCGCCGTCGCGAAAAAGAGAATCATCAAAATCAGAGACACGTAATCGTCCGGGGTGCTGATGAGCCTGATCCTAGGCCAGGCGATCCTCCGGTAGAGACGCAATAAACCGGCAATGAGCCCGCCCGCGATGGCCGCCTGGAAGAGCCGGACCACGGCTTTGATCTCAAACAACGAAGGCCAATAAGGAATGATGAATGAAGCGCCGATGGCGGCGGTCACACCGATGTGGAAGATAACGAACTGGATATAGAATCCGGGGTTTTTGCGCGTGGATTCCATCGCCCAGGGCATGGCCACATTTATTAAAGAATAGGCAATGCCGCGTCCCGCCTTTCCGACAGGAAAGGTCCTTTCCTTCCTGGAGCGAAACTTAAACAGCCAGCGGAGGCGGAAAAGATAGACGATGACAAGAAAGAGCAGCGCTGCGAGCTGGACTTCGTTCTCGAGGAACCGTAAAAATTCGCTCATCTCACCGATCTTGACCCGCTCGTTCCGGAGTGGATTCTGCGAGGAGGAACAAGCGTGCGGGACTGCGACGAAGGCTCATTATACCAAAGGATTTCGGGCTGTCAATATAATGCACGGCCGTTAGAAACCTTAAAATTGTTTGCTTTTCATTGCCGATTTATTTAGTATTAAAATCTTATTTGTTGCATCCATAAACACGATTGCTTGAAGGCCTTGCATGGAAAACGCGGATAAATTGATCTATCTTGATAATGCAGCGACATCCTTCCCCAAGCCCGAGGAAGTTTATCTCTTTATGGACCATTTTTTTCGGAGATTCGGAGTCAATCCGGGACGGTCCGGATACGACATCTGTATGGAAGCCGGCAATATGGTCGAAGACACAAGGAAGTCACTGACGAAGTTCTTCAACGGAAAAGACCCGAACCGGCTTTGTTTCTCCTATAATGCGACAGACGCCCTAAACTTGATTATTTTCGGGTTGCTCAGAGAGGGCGACCACGCCATTACTACCACGATTGAGCACAATTCCGTCCTCCGGCCTCTCTATCACGCGGCCCGGGATAAAGGCGTCGAAGTAGATTACATTCCGTTTGACAGCCGGGGCTTTGTCTACCCCGACGACTTCCGGAAAAAATTCAAGAAAAACACCAGATTTGTGGTCGTCAATCACGCCTCCAACGTCATCGGAACGGTCCAACCCATTCGAGAGATCGGCAGGCACTGCAGGGAAAACGGCGTCATTTTTGCGATCGATGCATCCCAATCGGCGGGAAAAATCCCCATCGATATTGAAGAATCATTTGTGGACGTTGTCGCTTTTACCGGCCATAAGTCCCTGCTCGGGCCCACGGGAATCGGCGGCCTCTATGTCCGGGAGGGAATCGACATCCGTCATACCCGCGCCGGGGGTACTGGAGTCCGCTCCGCCGTCCGCACGCATCTCGAAGAGTATCCCTACAGGCTGGAATACGGAACGATCAACATTTTAGGAGTGGCCGGGATTCATGCGGGAATCAAATGGATCGAACAAAAAGGCATGGAAAACATTCACGCCCATGAGATGAAGCTGACCTCGCAGCTCGTCAGCGGTCTGAAATCTATTGACAATGTGACCGTCTACTGCCAAGATGACTTAACTGATCATATCAGCGTCGTCAGCTTCAACATCAATGGCCTGGAAGCCATGGATACCGGAACGATGCTGGATGTGGATTACAACATCGCCAGCCGGACGGGACTTCACTGTGCCCCCCTTGTTCATAAAGGGATAGGCACGGACAAAATTCACGGTGCCGTCAGGTTCGGCATCGGCCCCTTTAACTCGGAGGAACACATCCAAGCGGCAGTTGAAGCCGTAAAGGAAATAGCCAAAACCCGCGCGCGAAAATAAAGACTGCTTACCAGCTTTAAGAAGGCAAAGATAAAATCAATCCTGGCTCAAACGCAGCCGTCCGGTTTGGGGAGTCCGGCGACTTTGCATGCGCCTTTGGCAGGCCCGGATGGAAAAAGCTCGTAAATACGCCGTAGCGGCAAGCCGGTTATCTTGCAGATTGCCCGTACCATGGGCGCCAAGTTCTTTTCCAGAAAATAATTGCGGATAAAGTTGACTACAGCCCAATGCTCCTCGGTCATCGATTCGATCCCTTCCTCGTGGCGGGCTAGTGAGGCAGCCACTTCTTGGTCCCACTCCTCAGGGTGGACCAGGAAACCATCTTCATTCACTTCCAGATGTTTCCCGTTTAGTTCAATAAAAGGCATCGATGTCTCCCTTCCGGACTCTCCGGTTTATCCGGCCACACTAAAGTATGGTCAATGTTTTTCGGCCCATTTTTGGCTGACCCAGGCCCAGAGCTTTTGGTGAAAAGCTAAACTTGGGGGATGCTCGTCTAAAAATGATTTCAGGTTCA
Source organism: uncultured Eubacteriales bacterium (assembly GCA_964551885.1). Classification (GTDB taxonomy): domain Bacteria; phylum Acidobacteriota; class Aminicenantia; order Aminicenantales; family UBA8522; genus CAZKEW01. The sequence goes on along the minus strand of CAZKEW010000038.1, from coordinate 8,560 downwards.
CCGGGTCTTTGTCCCGGGGATTGAACCTGACTCCGGCCTGGGGGTGGTAAAGGTTTGGGGCTTCGGGATGGAATTGCACGCCCAGAACGTTGGGATAACGCTCATGTTCTATGGCTTCCACGACTTTCCCGTCCAATGAGGTGGCGATGACGCGGAAGCCTTTTCCCAGGTTTTCTACCTGTTGGTGATGTGAGGAGTAGATATAGGGCGTTTCCTTGGGGGCAAAACCGATAGCCGTGCAAAATTTTCCTTTGGCGTCTAATTTTATGGCATGCAGGGCAAAGGAAGTAAGTTTTTCTTGCGGCGCAAGGTCAGAGAAAGGATTTGTATGCCAATTTTCACTCCCCAGCGCGATGACATCCTCGACATAGGTTTTGCCGTAGATTTCCGACCAGATGTCCTGAGTTAATGTGCCTCCGGTTCCCACATTGAGGCTCTGGCTGCCGAGACAGATGCCGAGAATCGGGAATTGAGGCCTGGACTCAAGAAGAGGCTTGAATGTCTCATCCTGGAACCCGCCCAAAAGATGAAAGATAAAAGATAACTCGAGGAAATGGCGATAAGGGTCTTCAATTTTTGTCAGGAGGTTTGTTTTTTCCCGGTAAAGGATCGGTGGGATATCAGGCCCGCCGAAAAAAATGATCCCGTCGGATTCTTTGAATATCTTCTCGAATTCTGCGGAGCAGGAATTTTTTTGGAAAAGAGTGTCCTCAGCGAGCGGCCCGGAGAAGGAATGAAAAGTGACCCAATCCAGGTTATCGGCCCTGACAAATTCCTGCGCTTTATTATAGTCGGTCAGTTCTTTTTCGTGATAAACGCCCAGGACAGAAAGGCGCGGTATGTTGATGAGACCGTTCTCCCTCAAGGCCATTAATTCCTTGAGGGCCCCGAGTGAGGGGTAGAGCACGGCGATAGTAATTTCTTCCCGCGGTCCTAAGGATTTATCGAAGCCATTGTCTGCGGATAGAGAAAAGAGAGCTGTTTGAGGAGCGCCGGCCACGAGGAAAATAAGAAGAATAAATTTTATCAGCGCTGAATTTTTTATCATTTTTTCCTCGCCTTTTTTCCGATCTTGATGGGCTTTACACCAGACTCATCACCGAGCGGGAAATGACGGCTTCAACCAGCTGCTTTTTGTAATCGTTTTCCTCCAAGGGTTTTGCTTCTTCAAGGGCGGCTCGGGAAGCGTCCTTGATGAGAGCTTCGCTGACCTTCTTTTTTCTTAGGGCATCTTCCACTTTTTCCAGCCTCCAGGGAATTGGAGCCACCCCTCCGAGGACGATTTTCAAATCACTGAAGCCTTTGCCCGAAACAGTCCCCTTGACCGCGGCCGAAACAAGGGCAAAATCCCATGTCCCTCTCTCCTTGAGCTTAACGTACGTGCTTTTGTCTTCCTTTTTGGCCAGGGGGATTTTGACCTCCCGCAGGATTTCGTCTAGGCCGAGGACATTCTCCCGGCGGACGTTCTTGGAGGGGAGAACGTAAAAATTAGCGAGAGGCATGGTTTTCTCCCCGCGGGGAGAGCTGATGGTGACTTGGGCGTCAAAAGAAATAAGCGCGGGGGCGAGGTCTGAAGGATAGACGATGTAGCACATTCCACCGCCGAAAATGGCATGGTATTTATTCCGGCCCCTCGAGGCGAAACACTGGCTCCCTCCCTTCTTGCGGCAGGCGACCTGCGAATCCCGGTAATACCAGCAGCGCGGCCTTTGGCAGAGGTTGCCGCCTACTGTGCCGACATTCCGGATCTGAGGTGTGGCCACCGACAAAGCGGCTTCGTGAAGCCCGGCGTATTCCTGACGAATGAGCGGGTCTGAAGCCAAGTCGGCCACAGTGGTCAGAGCGCCGATATGAACGCCATCCTTTTCTTTTTTGATAAAAGAAAGTCCCTGAATTGTCTTCAGATCGATCACGATGTCGGGCTCCAAAACGCCCTCTTTGATCTCTGTGAGAAGGTCTGTCCCGCCGGACATGAGGAACATCTTTTCCCCTGCCTTGGAGATAAGAGCGAGGGCCTGTTCTATGGTCTGAGGCTCGGCCAGCTTAAAGTTTTTCATGCGCTCGCCTCCTTTGTCTCGAGGGCTTTGAGGATTTTGTCCGGTGTCATCGGGATTTCCCTGAGATGGACTCCGATGGCGTTGTAAACGGCGTTGGCAACAGCAGCGGAGATAGGAATGCGCGGAGGCTCTCCCAGCCCTTTTGTCCCAAGATTGTTGATCCGGGGGTCAACCAGGTCAATGAAAATCGGGACGATTTCGGGAATGTCCATGGAAGTGGCTGGTTTATAATTTTGCAGGTTGGGGTTGACCATTTTTCCCGTGTTCTCATCGATCACTCTCTCTTCAAAGAGGGCGGCGCTCACTCCCTGGGTGATGCCGCCGACCACCTGGCTTTCAGCAGTTAGTTTGTTGATCACCCTTCCGATTTCATGGACGGCCACGACTTTGACGACTTTGACCTGGCCGGTTTCCGTATCGACTTCGACTTCGGCAAAGTGGGCCCCGAAGGTGTTGTAAGCAAAGCCCGCAGGGAGATCGCTCCGTTCGCCGTGAAAAACAGCTTCGCGGCGCAGCTCTTTAGTGATGTCCTGAAAAACGATGAATCGCTCGGGGTTATTCTTATCAAACAGCTTCTTGTGCTCGAGAACGATGTCAGAAGCCGCGATGTTCAGTTTCTTGGCGGCAAGATTCTTTAGGTACTCGGCAGCTTTCAGGGCGGCATCCCTGATGGCGGGCGCCACAGAGGGAGTTGTCAGGCTGCCTCCGGAAAGCGGAGCCCAGGGATAAGTTGTGTCGCCGATTTTGACGGTAATATCCTGGGGCTCAAGCCCGAGTGTTTCAGCGGTGACCATGGCCATGAACGTTCGCGTCCCGCCCCCGAGGTCCTGGGTCCCGCAAATGGCTTCGACACTTCCGTCAGGATGGACCTTGATATCGGCCAGAGTGCCGGGCACTCCTGCGCCCCACCAGATCTGGCTGGCGACACCCAGGCCTCGTTTTTTCTTCCCTTGCCCATCGCCCGGCTTCTTGTTTCTTCTGGCCCAGCCGATTTTTTCTGCTCCCAGCTCGTAGCACTTATCCAGTCCTTTGGAGGAGTAGGGAATTCCCGTTTCGCCCTGGTTAGAGGAGGTGTAATTTTTTCGGCGCAGCTCGACCGGGTCAAGGCCCAGTTCATCAGCCAGCTCCTCCATGAATCCTTCGAGGGCAAAAGTTCCCTGGACATGGCCGGGCGCTCTGGTCGGCCTCGATGCGCCGGTGTTGGTGAAGACGGTGAATTCCTCGACTTTCACGTTGGGGCATTTGTAGATATCGATCAAAGGCTCGGAACATCTGTCCCCGCGGCCTACACCTCCGCTGCTGTAGTTTTTCAGGTAAAGGCTTGTCAGTGTGCCGTCCTTTTTCGCTCCTGCTTTTATAGTGATGAGACTCGTGGGCCGATTGCCGACGCAGAGCGAGTTCTCTTTCCGAGAGAGCGTGATTTTTACGGACCGGCCGGTTTCCTTGGCGAGCCGGGCCGCGACGATAGTATGCTCATTCACCCCGAGCTTCGAGCCGAACCCGCCTCCCATGTACATCTTGATGACTCTGACCTTGCTGGCCGGAATGCCCATGGCCCGGGCCAGGCCGTCGCGGACGCTGAAAATCGCCTGCGTGGAATCCCAGACGGTCAAGCGGTCCTCGTCCCATTGGGCGATGCTGGCGTGTGTTTCCGCAGGGTGATGGATTTCACTCGCGGTTTTGTACGTGCGCTCGAAGATGATCTCGGCTTCGGCAACTCCTTTGTCCACATCGCCTCTGTTATAATCATTTAGTTTCTGGACGTTGGCGGAGTCGTGAACTTGAGGGGAGCCGTCGGCCATGGCTTTTTCCGGGGCAACCACGTGGGGCAGAATCTTGTAGTCAACCTTGATCAGCCCGAGGGCTTCTTCGGCCGTCTTGTCATCGATGGCGGCAACAGCGGCGACCTGCTCTCCCTCATATTTCACCCGTCCTTCTTTGAGCTTGAGGACAGCTTTTACCCCGGACAGGCTTTCGGCTTGACTGACATCTATGCCGATGATTTCAGCCGAGGCGTAGGGCGAGCGGAGGATTTTTCCATAAAGCATGTCTTTAAAGGACAGGTCATGGGTATATTTCGCCCTGCCGGTGACGACGAGTTTTCCGTCGACCCGCGGCGTGTATTGGCCGATGATTTTGAACTCCTGCTTTCCCGCAGGAGCCGTCTCTTTTCCTTGAGGCTCTTTGCCTTTGGCTAATTCGAGGTAGGCCAGGTCGGAGTCTTCCAGATATTCCTTATGCTTTTTCATTTTAGGCCTTCCTCACGCTCTGAGAAGCCGCGGCGACAGCTTCATAGATTTTGGCGTAATTCCCGCAGCGGCAGAGGTTGCCGCTGAGACCCGCCTTGATTTCGGCCGACGAAGGCGCCGGATTCTTGCTCAGGAGCGCCACCGAAGACATGATGAACCCGGGCGTGCAAAACCCGCACTGGTAGGCGTCCTTGTCGATGAAAGCCTGCTGGACGGGATGGAGCTTTTCTCCCTCGGCCAATCCCTCGATGGTCGTGATTTTCTTACCGTCGGCCCGATAAGCCGGAAAAAGGCAGGAGTAAACGGGCCGGCCGTCCAAAAGGACGGTGCATCCTCCGCATTCGCCGCGGTCACAGGTCTTTTTTGTCCCGGTCAGCTTGAGCCTCTCTCTCAAGACTTCGAGCAAAGTTTCCCGCGGCTCCACCTCCACCGAGAAGCTCTTTCCGTTCACAATGAGAGTGACGGTCTTTTTGGAAAAAACAGGAGCTGCGGACATATCTGACTGAGAAATCATCTGGGTTTGGCCTAATAATCTGGTCGCCAGAGCCGTGCCCGCTGCCCCGCCGCCCAATCCTTTTAAAAAAGCCCGCCTGGTATACGTCTTTCTTTTTTTTCGAGGAGTTTTTTCCATCGGAATTCTCCACCCTGGAATGTTGTCTTTATCCTGCCAAACGGATGATGGCGATGATGAGCAGGCACAAAATCAGCGCAGCAGGGGATGCCAAATATCGGGATGCCTTCATCCGGCCGAGCGTTTCATGCTTTGCCTGAACTGCGGCTACCTTTTCTCCGACCCAGAAGCCCAGCGGCACCGTGAGGAAAGAAAGGCCGATGGCGAAGGGAGCATAGTAAAGAGATAAGGGGTAATTCGTGCCGGGGAAAACGCAGGCCGGAATGCCTGTGGCGAATCTCACTAAAGGAAAAAGATTGACCGCTCCCAGAGCAGCAAGGCCGCCGAGCACGGCTTGTCCGGTTTTCTTATGGGCGAGCGATTCTTTGATGACCAGGACGATGACGAGGAAAGTTAGGGTTTCGGTCCAGAACGCAAAAATAGGGTTGGCCACAGCGCCGTGGCGAAGCGGCAGAGAAAGCAGGAAGGCGTCAAACATTTTTATCAGGGTGACAAGAAAAACAGCGATAAAAAGCCCGATGACATGGCGCGTCAGGACCCATGTTGCGGCGATAAAAAAGAGCGCCACAGCGGTCATGATCGAGCCTGAGGCCAAGGAAGCGCATTTTTGCAGCCCGAGGCCCAGCCCAGCTTCGGCAAGACCCCAGATCGCTCCCAGCATAATGATATTGGGGATTTGGTCAGAGGGAAATTTTTTTGCCATTCTCTCCTCCTGATGTTTTGTCGAGGCTTGGGCTTCGACAGCTTGAACTCATTATAATTAGCTGATTCTTATTTGACAATATGTTTTCAAAGCTCTCGGATTAGGCTAAAGGGTGATCTTCCACATCGTGTGGTCAAATCCACGGAAATGCTGTCGCTCCCTTCGGATTTTTCACGCCATTCCCTCACCGCTCTTTTCGGCGCCTGCGTAACTCCGCGCCTTTATTTTGCGCTCTGAACTCCAGGTCTATGCCCGCCAGAGGCCCACTCGATTGATTTGCGGCGTGCTCAGACATACTCGGCGTCCAACCTTCGTTGGATGCCCTCGAAGAGCGGTTCAGGAAGGCTAAATCCTCAAGGTCGCTCCAATCATTTCCATGTATTTGACCATGTTGTTTACCTTTCTTATTCCCTAAGGATGAAAAACGATCACTCTTCTTTTTGACAGCGGGAAACAAGCGACCTTATAATAATGTTCAAAGGCAAAAAATGACCGGCGTGAGCAAGAAAGTTATTGTCCACTTCTATTCCGGATATAAAGGGGAGGAGACGCCGCAGTCTCTTATCATCGACGGCCGGGTGTTTCAGGTTGAGAAAGTCCTCTCGAGAAAAAGATGCCAGGAAAAGGATTCAGGAAGACATTACGAGCTCTTTGTCTGCCGGGTGGCCGGGAAGACGGTGAAAATAAGGAAGGATGAATCCGGGGAATGTGAAATGTCCCCCGCAGCAGGCTTTTTGCTCCCGCCCGAAAAATAGCACTTTTTTTCCCCTGATAGAACCTTTTTCCATATTTTTTCGTCTATATTTGTGAATCATCCGATGGATAGGCTTAGCAGGTGGATGAAAAAAGATAAGGATGGATGTGTTTATGAAACAGAAAAGAACAACCGCAATTGTTTCGATGGCTTTTTGTCTTCTTCTATTTCCCGCTTTTTCCCGGGGCGATAGCCAGGGGCGTCTGGCCATCCCAAAATTTTCCCATCCCCCAAAAATCGACGGCATCTTAGACAACCCTTTATGGGAACAGGAGGGGCTCAAGATCGAAAATTTCCTTCAGCTTTCGCCAAAAGAGAAGGGCACACCCTCAGAAAAAACGGTCGCCTATCTTGGGTACGACGAGAAGAATTTGTACGTGGCCTTCCGCTGCTTCGACTCCGAGGTCAAGAAACTCAGGGCCAGCGTGACCAACCGGGATAATTGCATCGATGACGATTGGATCATCATTTTTCTCGATACCTTCAATGAAAAGCGAAGGGCTTTCAGCTTTTTTGCCAATCCCTTGGGAATCCAGATGGACGCCATCCGCATGGAAGAGGGTGGAAATGACAACATGAGCATGAGCTGGGACGCCGTTTTTTCCTCTGCAGGAAAGATTGATGACCAAGGCTACACAGTGGAGATGGAGATTCCTTTCAAGAGCCTCAGGTTTCCGGACAAGGAAGAGAAGATCTGGAATATCGTCCTCGGCCGGAACATTCCCCGAAAAGGCGAGGTCATCCTCTGGCCGGAATTTTCCAGAAATATCCCCGGCTTGCTTTCTCAAGGAGGACAATTTGTTATCCAGGGAAGTGTGGAAAGAGGCCGAAACCTCGAGATCATGCCCATTGTCACCTCCTTGAAGAGAGAGGGCGAAAGGGTGGACTTGCAGCCCGGAGTCAACCTGAAATATGGACTGAGCTCCGACCTGACTATGGATTTTACCCTCAATCCCGACTTTAGCCATATAGAAGCGGATGCCCCCCAGATCGATGTGAACCTGAGATACGCCCTTCGCTATCCGGAAAAGAGGCCTTTTTTCCTGGAGGGGATGGAAATATTTCAATTTCCCGATATCGAGATGGTTTATACTCGCCGCATTATCGACCCTGCTTATGGAGGAAAAGTAACCGGAAAAGTCGGCCGGATGACTTATGGCGTGCTCTCCGCCTATGACGTTAATCCAACGGAAAGCCTTTGGGATGTTCACGGTGGAGAGACCAGCACGAATGACAAGGCCCTCTTCAACATCGTGCGCCTTAAGACGGATGTTTTCAAGGAATCCTACCTGGGATTCTGCCTGACGGATAAGGAGATTGATGGCTCCTACAACCGCGTGGCCGGTTTTGACGGCCAACTTCGGTGGAAGAACAAATACTTTTTCAATTTTCAGGCGATCGGCTCAAAAACCCGTTTTGAGGGGAAAGAGACAGGCCTTGCTCCCGCTATGTTTGCTGACTTCTATTATTTCACCAAGCATTGGGGTGCCGGTGTTTTCTGGGAATCGATTCACCCTGATTTCGAGGCCGCTTCCGGGTTTGTCAACCGGGTGGATTTTAAAGTCTATGGAGCGAGCACGAATGTCACTCTTTACCCTGACAAGAAATATCTCAACCAAGTTAGATTCGGGGTGCGGGTGGGTCAACGGGATGACTATTTCGGAAATGCGACTCAAGACCGATGGGTGAGGCCCAATGTCCAGCTCCGATTTACTGAGTTTAACCAAGCCTTTATTCAATTTGAAAGTGCCATGGAGAGGTACGAAGGGATTGATTTCAAGAAGGACTCGTTAACCGTCGAGACTGAGAACAACCTCATCAGCTGGCTCCCCTTCGGGTTCTTTTTCAAGACCGGCGACAGCATCAATTATGAGCCCGATGACCCCTTCCTCGGATGGAACAACTCGTACGGGCTTTTCCTGAATTTCAAGCCGAACAAACGTATCCAGATGGGCGTTGACTATAGCAAGAGCACTTTCTGGGAGAGGCGGGGCGGAAAGCAGGTTTGGGATTATAACGTCATTCGCCAGCGGACAATCTACCAGATCTCTAAGACGCTCTCTTTGCGAGCCATTGTGGATTATAATCTTTTCTATGATAAAGTTTTTGGGAGCTTTCTCGTCAGCTATGTTCTAAGGCCGGGCACGGTGTTCTTCCTCGGGATTG
>CAZKEW010000037.1:0-15402 GCA_964551885.1 uncultured Eubacteriales bacterium | reverse complement strand
TAACCGACTTTGAGGCCCCCCTTGATTGCTCAAGGGGGGTAGGGGGGATTAATATCATAGAATTAAAGCCTTTGAGAGTGTCTCCGTTATTCTGGAAATTCGCTGCGGGCGTTGCGGGGACTGACGCCGCGCCACCCATCTTGGCCGTGAATCGTCTGCAATCAGTGGTTTGGTGACGCTTCTGCTCCCGATAGTTTTCCTTGACTTAAAAAATAAGATATGCCAGGATAAATTCCTCATAAAATTCTTGTTCATGAGGCTCAAAGAAATAGCGGGGAAGGTTCTCGTTTTGAACCGTCCCCTTTTTGTTTTTCGATAGGGAGGAAACCCATGGAAGGAATCGTCGGTTACGGGGCGTATATCCCGCGGAACCGCATCAAGGTCGAGGAAATTGCCAAAGTCTGGGGGGCCGATGCTCTTAGCTACAAGAAAGGGCTCCTGGTCGAGGAGAAATCTGTGCCTTCCCCTGACCAGGACACGATTACGATGTCGGTGGAAGCCTCGAAGAATGCTTTAAAGAGGGCCCGAATTGACCCCAGGGAAATCGGCGCTGTCTACATCGGGTCTGAGTCGCACCCTTATGCCGTCAAACCCAGCGGGACTGTCCTGGCCGAAGCGCTCGGCGCCACGCCGGAAGTCCACACGGCCGACTTTGAGTTCGCCTGCAAGGCAGGGACAGAAGGGATGTTTGTGGCTTTGAGCCTCGTCAAAGCGGGGGAGATCAAATACGGATTGGCTGTGGGCGCCGACACGTCTCAGGGCGCTCCCGGTGATGCCTTGGAATACACAGCGGCGGCGGGTGCAGCAGCCTATATCTTTGCCCAAGAGAATGTCGTAGCCGAATGCCTGGAAACCTATTCCTATACCACGGATACTCCCGATTTCTGGCGCCGCGAATACCAGTATTATCCCCAGCACGGCGGCCGGTTCACGGGCGATCCCGCCTATTTTAAACACATTATCGGGGCCGCCAAAGGTATCATGGACAAAGCTAAGATGAAGCCTTCTGATTTCAACTATGTCATCTTCCACCAACCCAACGGCAAGTTTCCTTTCCGCGTGGGGGAAATGCTTGGGTTTGAGAAAAAACAGATCGAGCCGGGCTGGCTGGTCCCGAAACTCGGAAACACCTATTCGGGATCATCTCCCATGGGGCTGACTGCGACCCTGGATATCTCCAAGCCGGGAGACCTCATTCTCATCGTCTCCTACGGCTCAGGGGCGGGGAGTGATGGCTTTGTTTTCCGCGTCACCGAAAAAATTGACGAGGTCAGGGACTTGGCCCCAAAGACAAGAGAGCTTCTAGAAAAAAACAGGAATTACCTAGATTACGGCACCTATGCCAAGTTCCGTCAGAAAATTCGGAAGGCGGAGTAGGAGGAGGAAATGAGAGAAGTTGCTGTCATCGGTGTGGGTATGACCAAATGGGGTGAGCTGTGGGAGAAATCGCTGCGCCAGGTTTTTGTTGAGACGGCGCTCCTCGCCCTGGATGACGCCGGAGTGGATAAGATTGACTCTCTCATCGTAGGCTCGATGTCGAGCGGGCTCTTTGTCGGACAGGAGCATTTGGCCTCTCTTCTCGCCGATTACCTGGGCCAGGTGCCCGTTCCTGCGGCCAGAGTCGAATCCGCCTGTGCCTCCGGAGGCCTGGCCTTAAGGACAGGCTTCATCGAGGTCGCTTCAGGGATGTCGGATGTCGTCCTTGTTAGCGGGGTGGAGAAAATGACCGACGTCAGCGGTTACGAGGCCACTTATGCTCTCGGCACGGCCGCCGACCAGGAGTATGAGTCCTACCACGGCATCACTTTTCCCGGTCTTTACGCCTTGATCGCCAGGGCGCATATGGAAAAATACGGAACCACCAGAGAACAGTTGGCCATGGTGGCCGTCAAGAACCACGGCAACGGCTCGATGAACCCTCTGGCTCAGTACCCTTATAAAATTACCGTAGATTCAGTCCTTAATTCTGTTCTTGTCGCCGACCCGCTGCGGGTGCTGGATTGTTCCCCGATCACGGACGGCGCAGCCGCGCTCATCCTCTGTCCGGTGGAGCTGGCCAAGAAAATGAAAAAACCCATCGTCAAGATCATCGCCAGCGGCCAGGCCTCGGATACGATTGCCCTCAGCTCCCGAAAGGATATCACCTGGATCGAATCGACCTACCAGGCGGCGAAAAAGGCCTACACCATGGCAGGAAAAAAGCCAGAGGACATCGACGTCATCGAGGTTCACGATTGTTTCACCATCGCCGAAATCTGTGTGATCGAAGCCCTGGGGCTCGTGGAAAAAGGGAAGGGTGGCGAGGCTGTAGAGAAAGGCCTGACGTCCCTCCAGGGAAAAATTCCGGTCAACACGAGCGGCGGCCTGAAAGCCAAGGGCCACCCCGTCGGAGCCACAGGTGTTGCCCAGGCCATAGAAATCGTCAAGCAGCTCAGGGAAGAGGCTGGACCCAGGCAGGTCAAAGGCGCCGAGGTGGGCCTGATCCAGAATATGGGCGGAAGCGGTGGGAGCTCCATCGTCCATATTTTTGAACGAGGCTGAGAGGAGGACAAAATGCCGACACCATCGAGATACTGGAGAGAAATCCCTCAGAGATACAGGCTTGAAGCCGCCAAATGCAAAAAATGCGGGGCTGTCTCTTTCCCGCCTCGCCTTGTCTGCCCTGTCTGCAAGGCCAGAGAATTTGAGACCATCATCCTTGCCGATAAGGGAAAGATTATCACTTACACAATTATTCGTGTTCCGCCTCAGGCCTTCGTCGACCAGGCTCCCTATGCCGTCGGCATCGTCGAGCTCGATGACGGCGTCAGGCTGACCGGCCAGGTTGTTGACTGCAATTTTGAGGACCTGAAAATCGGGGGAAGAGTAAAGATCGAGTTCAGGAAAATCTCCCAGGACGGCGAATCCGGCGTCATTTACTATGGATACAAATTTGTGCCGGAATGAAAGGACGAGACAGAATGCCCTCGCTCTCCTGCGTCATTGCGAGCGTTAGCGAAGCAATCTCAAGGGGATTACCACGGCATCTTCGATGCCTCGCAATGACAATGGGAAAAGGCCCCGGCTCGGGAAGGCTAAACCTTCGATGGTCGCTTCAGGCATCCTGGATAGTCCTTTTTGACAACTTTTATTTTAGGAAGGGGGGATGACGTGTTTAAAATCGAGAGCAAGGTCGACACCCAGAGTCAAGATTATAAAGAAAATCTTGACCAGATGAAGAAGGTCATAGCCGAGTTCAAAGAGCGGCTGGCCAAAGCCCAGGAAGGAGGCCCTCCCAAATACCGGGAGCTCCACAAGTCCCGGAAAAAACTTTTGGTCAGGGAGCGGCTGGAGCGGCTTTTTGACCGCAATACCCCTTTCTTAGAGCTGAGCCCCCTGGCAGCTTATGATATGTATGATAACGAAGCTCCCGGAGCCAGCATGGTCACGGGAATCGGCGTCGTCCACGGCCGGGAAGTGCTGGTTGTGGCGAATGATGCCACCGTCAAAGGCGGGACCTATTTTCCGATGACTATCAAGAAACACATCAGGGCTCAGAAAATCGCCATGGAGAATCGGCTTCCCTGTATCTACCTCGTCGATTCGGGCGGCATTTTTCTGCCGCACCAGGCCGGTACCTTCCCGGATAAGGAACATTTCGGACGGATTTTCTATAATCAAGCCCGGCTTTCGGCCATGGGAATCCCCCAGATTTCTATCGTCATGGGGTCATGCACCGCCGGAGGCGCTTATGTTCCGGCCATGAGCGATGAGACCGTCATCGTCAGGCGGCAGGGCACGATTTTCATCGGCGGCCCTCCTTTGGTCAAAGCGGCCACAGGCGAGGAGGTCTCAGACGAAGATCTTGGAGGAGCTGATGTCCATTGCCGAATTTCGGGGGTCTCGGACTATTATGCCTATGATGACGAACATGCCCTCGAGATCGCCCGGAACATCGTCGAGACGCTGGACCCGCCGAAAAAATTCCAATTGGACATGGCCAGGCCTGAAGACCCTGCCTATGACCCGGAGGAATTATACGGGATCGTGCCCAGAGACCTGCGCAAGCCTTTTGACATCAAAGAGGTCATTGCCCGCCTCGTGGACGGGAGCCGATTCCAGGAATTCAAAGAACTGTACGGCCAAACTCTTGTCTGCGGATTTGCCCGCATTATGGGCTACCCAGTAGGCATCTTGGCTAACAACGGCGTTTTATTCTCTCAGAGCTCCCTCAAGGGCGCCCATTTTATCACTCTGTGCGCGATGCGCAAGGTGCCGCTCGTCTTCCTCCAGAACATAACCGGGTTCATCGTCGGCAAACAGTACGAGCATGGAGGAATTGCCAAAGACGGGGCCAAGCTGGTCCATGCCGTGGCCAATGCGGACGTCCCCAAGTTTACGGTCATCGTCGGCGGCTCCTATGGGGCCGGAAATTATGCCATGTGCGGCCGCGCTTATGACCCGCGACTTTTATGGATGTGGCCCAACGCCCGCATCATTGTGATGGGCGGGGAGCAGGCCGCTCATGTCTTGGTCACGGTAAAAATCAGAAGGTTGCAGGAGCAGGGAGTTGTGATGTCGGAGGAGGAAAAAGAGAAGCTAATGAAGCCTATCCTGGAGAAATACGAGGCAGAAGCGAGTCCCTATTTCAGCACGGCCCGGCTCTGGGATGACGGAATCCTCGACCCGCTGGATACGCGCGAGGCCTTGGCTTTGGGCATCTCGATGAGCCTGAACGCGCCCATACCCGACTACAAAGTGGGAATATTCAGGATGTAGAGACAATGGCAGACAGACATTATCAAACGATTCTCTTTTCTCAGGAGGAAAAAGTTGTCCGCATCAGCCTCAACCGGCCCGAGGTGCACAACGCCTTTAACGCCACGATGATCCGGGAGCTCGCCGAAGCGTTTGAAGAGGCAAAAAAGGATGAATCTGTCCGGGTGATTGTCCTCGCAGGCGTCGGCGAATCCTTCTGCGCAGGCGCGGATTTGAACTGGATGCGGGAGATCATCCGTTATTCCTATGAGCAGAATCTCCAAGAATCGCTGGAAGTGGCCGAGCTGATGCATAAGATTTATACGCTGCCCAAGCCGACGATTGCCCGGATCAATGGGGCGGCTATCGGCGGCGGCAACGGGCTTTTTTCTGCCTGCGACATCGCCATCGCCTCGGAACGGGCGAAATTCGGACTGAGCGAGGTAAAACTCGGGCTCGTCCCGGCTGCCATCTCTCCCTACGTCATCCGCCGCATCGGCGAGAGTGCGGCCCGCGAGCTTTTTCTCACGGGCGAGCGGTTTGATGCCCGGCGGGCGCTCGAAATCAGCCTGGTCAACAAAGTCGTTCCTCATGAGGAGCTTGATGAAAAAGTCGACGAGGTCATCCGCCTACTTCTGAGTTCTGGACCGGAGGCCATGGCCAGCTGCAAGGAATTGCTCCATAAAGTGCCGGCCATGAGCGCGGAGGCGGCCAAGGCTTTTACGGCCGAGATGATTGCCCGTCTTCGGGTGAGCCAAGAAGGACAGGAGGGTATGGCCGCCTTCCTGGAGAAAAGAAAGCCCAAGTGGGTCAAAGAGTAGCGAGATGTTCAAGAAAATCCTCATTGCCAACCGCGGAGAGATTGCCGTCAGGGTAATCAAAGCCTGCCGGGAATTGAGCATTGCCTCGGTGGCCGTTTATTCAGAGGTTGACCGGGCCAGCCTTCATGCGCAGATGGCGGATGAGGCCGTCTGTATCGGGCCCCCGCCCGCCCCAGAGAGCTATTTGAATATGGATAAAATTATCCAGGTTGCCCACGCCACAGGAGCGGAAGCTATTCATCCCGGTTATGGCTTCCTCGCAGAAAATCCCGAGTTTGCCCGCCTCTGCGAGAGAGAAAAAATTGTGTTCATCGGGCCCAACTCTCGGGCGCTGGAGCTCGTCGGGGATAAAATCCGCGCCCGCATGGCCATGGAGAAGGCAGGCATCCCGATCATCCCTGGAATGAAAAGAGTTCCGAAAGAGATCAGTGAGTTCGAGGAAGAAGCGCGAAAGATCGGCTATCCCGTGATGATCAAGGCCTCGGCAGGAGGCGGCGGCAAGGGGATGCGGATCGTCTGCTCTGCGGATGAGCTCAGGCCGTCCCTTGAAGCAGGAATGCGCGAAGCCAAGGCCGCTTTCGGGAACGAATCCGTCTATCTTGAAAAATATATCGAAGAGCCAAGGCACGTGGAGTTCCAGGTGCTGGCCGATAATTACGGCCATATCGTCCATCTTTTTGAGCGAGAGTGCTCGATCCAGAGGCGCCATCAGAAGATTGTCGAAGAAACGCCTTCCCAGGCTTTAGACCCACCGCTGCGCCAGAGGATGGGGGAGACGGCCAAGAAGGTTTTGGATGTGTCCGGGTATAACAACGCCGGAACGGTCGAGTTCCTCCTCGACAAGAACAAGAATTTTTATTTCCTGGAGGTGAATGCGCGGCTTCAGGTGGAACACCCGGTCACAGAGCTCGCCACAGGTGTGGATTTGGTCCATCAGCAGATAAGGATCGCCTCGGGCGAAAAGCTTTCCCTCAAACAGGATGATCTGAAGCAGCGCGGTCACGCCATCGAATGCCGGATCTATGCCGAGGACCCGGCACATAATTTCCTGCCTTCGTCAGGGAAAATCCTTTATCTCAAGGAGCCGGAGGGACCGGGAGTCCGGCATGACTGCGGAGTTTACAGCGGCTGGAAAGTCCCGATTTATTACGACCCCATATTGGCCAAGCTCATCGTCTGGGCTGAGACAAGGGAGTTGGCCTGCCAGAGGATGAAAAGCGCCCTTGATGATTATGTGATTCTCGGTATTAACACGACCATTCATTTTTTGAAGGACGTCATCTCTCACCCGCGGTTCAGCGAGGGCGCCACGACCACGGGCTTCATCAAAAGCTATTTTGATAACTGGAGAGAAAACGAGAGCGGCGAAGAGAAGCTGAAATTAGCCTTGGCTGCGGCGGCATTTGATGACTTCAGTCGAAGCCAGATTGCAGAGCCTGTGCCTGCCCAGGCTAAGGAGGTTTTCTCCCCTTGGCAGACTCTGGGCAAGTGGAGAATCGGAGGCAAAGGATAAGATGGACTTTGAGTTCCTCGTCAACAAGGGTCGCCACAAAATAACACTGGAGAAAAAGGGAAAGAACTTTGTCCTCCGCCACCAGGATGGCTCCTTTGAAGCGGATATTCAGGTCATCTCGGCTAATTCTCTCTCGCTTCTGGTTGAAGGCCGCTCCTATTTAATCTATATCGCCAGAGATAAGGACAAAAAATATATCTATTTTGACGGCGAGTCGTACATCATCCAAAAGCCGGGAGAGGAAGGCAGGCGTTTCGAAAAGGGAGAGGACAGGTCAGAAAAAGGAATGTCAATCGTGACAGCCCCCATGCCCGGCAAAGTTATCAAAGTCAGCGTAGCAGAAAAAGAAGCCGTTAGAAAAAATCAAACCCTGGCCATCGTAGAAGCCATGAAGATGGAAAACGAGATCAAGTCCCCTGTCGAAGGACATGTGAAGAAAATCTTCGTCTCGGCCGGAGACCTGGTGGATTCAGAGAAGCCGCTCTTAGAGCTTGAGCCAAAATAGGCTCGGGCCACTGACCCTCGCCTTCACCAAAATAAGCGAATAGCGTTATACTTATGGCATATTTCGTGCATCTGAAGATGTCCCAGGCCTTAAAGAAATGCAACTTTTTGGATTTAGGGGTAGTTTTAGAAAATGAGAATGGATGAGCAGGAGCTGATTCGCCAGGTCCAGGAAGGAGATGAAGTGGCTTTCGGTCAGATTGTTTCGGCATACAAGGACAGGATCGTGAACTATCTTTACCAATTTACCGGCGATTATCAGAAAGCCGTGGAGTTGGCCCAGGAGACCTTCATCCGCGTTTATTTCAAAGCCAACCGGTACAGACCTGTCGCCCCTCTTTCTTCCTGGATTTATGCTATCGCTTCCAACCTGGCCAAAACAGAGATGAAAAAGATGCGCAGGATACCCACGGTTTCTTTAGAGGACATCGTCGCTCATGAAGTTGAAGGGAATGCCTACACCGAGGATCCCGCCGATCCCGGTCTCCTCAAAAACTTGAGAGAGGCTCTGGATGCCCTTCATCCCCGATATCGCATTCCTGTCATCTTGAAGGATATGGAGGGATTCTCCCAGGAAGAAATTGCCCAGATATTGAAAAAACCGGTGGGAACGATCAAAGCCAGAATCAGCCGGGGCCGAAGTTTTCTCAAGAAAAAACTGGAGAAGGCCCTGGCCGGAGGAAGAGTGTCTTCATGACAATGAGGAGAGAAGAAATGGAAGAGCTTGGTCTTTTGAAAAAGTTAGAAAAAGTAAAGGCTCCCTCTAATTTTGAGCAGAAAGTCATGGCTCAGGTTTCTCTCAGGAAAAGGAGCCTGCGGCAGAAGCGGACAGCCTTTCGTCTTTCCTTGGCTGGGGCTTTCGCTTCTCTCCTTGTCGTTTTTGTGCTGCTGAATGTGTTTATTTTCGAAAAGAAGGCCCCGCTCGGAGTTGCCGATAAGAAAGACAACGCTGCTCCTGCGTCCGGAATGGTGCCAAGCGTTGCCGGGCAGATAATCCCTGTCATCGAGACTTTGGATTATTCCACGGAAATTCGAAGCCAGTCCCATGAGCCGCAGACGATTTACCTCTTGGAACAAATTTCCGATACAACGCCCAAGGAAATCAAATATTAAGGAGGTTTGAGTTCGATGAGAAGAAAAGTCAAATTCAGCTTAGGTTTAACAGGCTTCTTGCTGGTGCTTGCCTTGAGCCTCAAGGCTGCGCCCACCAGCGTAGGTTTAGAGGAAAAATCGATAGAAGATGTCGCCAAGAAAGTTTTTCCCAGTGTGGTCAAAGTGGAAGCCCGAAATAGGATAGCCAAAGTGGCCACTGGTGTTGTCATCGACAAAGAGGGATACATTGTCACCACGGCCTTGATTTCGCCCCGAGAAGAGGAAATCGTAGTGATCACCTCTGATGGGAAACGCAGTGAAGCCAAGTTCTTGGGCATGGATCCCGAAACCCACCTGGCTCTCATCCAGGCCAAAGAAAAAAATCTTACTCCGATCAGTCTAGGAAAGGCCGGGGATCTTGCTCCAGGGTCCTGGGTTGGGGTCATTAGTATCTCTCCCGAGAACACGCCTTCGGTAACCCAAGGAATTGTGAGTTCTATTGCCCAAACCAAACTCCGCCTGAATGTCTGGGTAACGCGCGGAGCGAGCGGAAGTCCAGTGGTCAATAAAGAAGGCCAGATGGTTGGCCTGCTCAGGGGAATCTACACCGATGACCAGCCCGTGGTTTTTGAATTCAGAGAGAAGGAAGTCGTGGGCTCAAGATATGTTTTCAGCCGCGCCGAAGCTCCTTCTTCGGGGATGGCTGAGGCGATCCCTGTGGACATTGTCAAGTCGGTTGCTGCTGAAATAAAGGAAAAGGGCAAAGTTAGCCGCGGCTGGATGGGTGTTTCGATATCCGAGAATGAGAAAGGGCAAGTCGAGATTAATGATGTCGAAACAGAAAGTCCTGCTGAACTGGCCAAGCTCAAGGAGGGAGATATTCTCCTGAAGATTGACGGAAAAAAGATAACCGGCGCGCCGATGTTCGTCTCTGGAATCAGGAATAAGAAGCCTGGGCAGGACGTCAATCTCGAAGTCGAGCGGCAAGGAAAAACCGTTGAGGTCAAGGTAAAATTAGGTGAGTATCCGGAAGGAGAGGCCAAGAGGGAGCTGGAATTGCGCTTCCCGCGGCTTTTTCCCCCTCAACCGCCTGTTGAGGCTCTCCCGGTCAAACCCGAGAGGGTGACTCCACAGCCAAAGGCCCCGAAGCCTCTGGAGGCCTGGCCGCAATGGGAAAAAAGAAAGTATATCGGGGTTTATCTTGAAGAGATCAATAAAGAATTGCTGGAATATTTCGGGGTCAAAGGAGAAAACGGACTTCTCGTCAACAGACTGACCAAGGGCGGACCGGCAGAGAAGGCGGGGCTTAAGGTCGGGGACGTGATCGTTCGCGTGGACGGTAAAAAAGTGGAAACCGTGGGCGGTCTGAGCGAGCTTATCCAGGACAAGAAAAAGGGAGACAAGGTCAAGATTGACCTCATCCGGGAGAAAAAACCGATGTCCCTCGAAATTGAGATCGAGGAAGAAGAAAACCCGAGTTTCTCTTGGAACATGGCGCCCTACCAGGAGAACTGGGGCGACATGAGCAAAGAGTTGCAGCGGCAGTATGAGAAATCACGGGAATATTATGAAAAGTTCAGCGCCGAGACGAAAGAGAGGATGAAAAAGCTGAATGAAGAGCTCAGCAAGCAGAGCAAAGAGCTCCTTGAAAAAAGCAAAGACACCGCCAAAAAATTGAAGCTCATCCAGGAAAAAGACCGGCTCTTCTATAGAGCTTGAGATGAGTCGAGACCGGAGATCAAGCTCCTGTATCCATTTCTCAATGGGGGCCTTGCCGCAAGGTAAGGCCTCTTGTTTTTTTGGTTCAGGTTTCTTTGCTTTCGCCTTCCGTTGAGCCTGAGAGCCACTTCTTGAGATAACTGGCGAATTCTTCGTCGGAGAGCCTTCTTTGCTTATAAAATCCCTTGGTCCATCGCTGCTTCAGCGCCTCGTAAAGGATGATGCCTACCGATACCGAAAGGTTCAAGCTTTGGACCATTCCCAGCATCGGGATCTTGATTTTATAGTCGGTCAAGGCGAGGGCTTCCGGAGAAACTCCTTCAGATTCATTGCCGAAAACAAGGGCCATGGGCTGGGCATAATCCAATTCTGTGTAGGGGAGCGCTTCTTTTCCCAAATGTGTCACCGCTACCTTGTAGCCTTTCTCTTTGAGGGGCAGTAGGCATTCGCCGACTGTCGCATGCACGCGGGTTTCGACCCACTTTTCCGCCCGCGTCGATATGGCCCTGTTGATGGTGAGAAGCTCCGGGCTGGGAGAGATGATATCGACGTGGAGCACGCCGGCGGCGTCACATGTTCGCATGACGGCGCTGGCATTGTGAGCGATAGTGACCCCTTCGAGCACAACTCTCAAGTCTGGTTGCCGAAGGGAGAGAAGCCTCTTGACTTTCTTGATTCTTCGGGACGTGGGCACAGAAAGACTATAACAAAGCGCCTCTATCGATTCAACAGAAGAATCTTTGCGGCAAGGATCAGCCAGAAGGCAACCGTCCCGATGAGGGCCCGGTATTCTTTATTCTGTTTATAGAGTGACCTGCTAAAGTTGATTTGAGAGGCAAGGTTTTGCCTTTTTAGCGAAGGGAAAAAAGAAGGGACTCTTTTTCTGTACTCTTCGTACTGCTCGGGAAAAAGCTCTTTCATTCTTTCTTTCTCCCGGCGGATGATCAGGGGATAAAAAATAGTAAAATAGGTTACAAAAACCCCCCCAACCCACCAGGAGCGCGACCCGGCGACGATGCTGAGCCCTAAAATGAAATTGCCGAGGTAAAGGGGATTTCGGGAATACCGGTAAGGCCCCGAGACGGCCAACTTTTTTTCCTTGCGCAAATGGCCAGAGGCCCAGGCCCTGATGGAAAGCCCCAAAAGTGAGATAACGGCGCCTTCTATAAGGGAAAGCCAGGTGGGCTGGGCAAGAAGGATGACGGCTACAGCAGCGATTAAGCCTGCCCTGACTCGCAGCCGGTTCAAGAGTTCTTCAGCGCTGAAATCACCCATGGCTTATCCATAAATCCCGCACCGCTAAAGCGACATCTTCACTCCTTATTTTGTGAAGACAATTAAGCGTCGAACAGCTCTTTTTGTAACAGGGGTTGCAGTCGAGTTTATAGAATACAACTTTGTCCCGGGGATGAAAAGGCCCGTTTCGGCGCGGGTTGGTCGGGCCAAAAAGGCCAACAACCGGCACAATAAGAGCACCAGCCGCCTGGAGGGCAAAGGTGTCGCCGCTGACAAGCAAAGAGGCTCTCTGGATGAGGGCAATGACTTCTTTTATCGATAAGAACGGCGCAAGCGGGACAGAGGTCCTTTCTTTCACGGCCAAGGCGAGCTTCCTTTCCGGTTCATTTCCCCAAAGAAGCAGGGGAAATGAATCATCGAACCTTGTTTGGCTGATGAGCTCTGACCATTTCTCAGGGAACCATCTCTTCGTTTCCCAGGCAGCTCCCAGGTTATAGAGAAGCAATTTCTTGTTTTTTTCGAGGCCGGTTTCTCTGAGCTTCGCTTCGACCGCTCGACTCAGCTCTTCGGGGATCGAAAGCGGGAAATCGAATTTTTCTTCTTTGATCCCCAGGCAGGTCAAAAGCTTGAGGTTCTTGGTAATGACATGCATATCCTCTTCTGGAAGCGGGGCAGGTCTTTCTGTATAGAAAAGGGAGGCTAAAGGCTCCTTGCAGTTCTTCCGGCGGAAGCCGATCCTCCGTCGCGCCCGAGAGAGATAGGCCAGCAGGGCTGATTTGACCAGCCCTTGAAAATCCAAGGCGGCTTGGTCTCGACTCCGTATGTTTTTAACACTCCCCAGCCATTTTTTCTTGTCAATGACAGTGACTTCATCAATGCCCGGGACAAGGTCGAGAATCTCCTTGCCTTTCTCTTCCACGGCCCAGGTAATCTTGGCCGCAGGGAAACTTCGGCGCAGCGCCGAGAAAGCGGGGAGCGTGTGGATGATATCGCCGAGGGAGCTGAGCCTGATGATCAGGAATTTGTCCATTAGGGTGATTTTATTTCGCCGGGGTCTTTTTTCACTTTGGCGGCGATTCTTCTGATGATCTCTGAAGTGGAACGGATTTTTGGGCCGCCGGCAATAGCCACTTTCCCCCCGTACTTTTTCGCCGTGTCTTTTTCCGGCACTGTGTCTTCGGTATAATCAGAGCCCTTGACGTGAATAGTCGGCTTCAACGCGAGAAGAATCCTCTCAACGTTTGGCTCTCGAAAGATAGTGACATAATCGACAAAGGAAAAGGAAGCGAGGATTTCTGCCCGTTCGTTTTGCGGCAGGATAGGCCTCGCTTTTCCTTTCAGCCGGCGGACTGAGGCGTCGCTGTTAATGGCCACGACTAAAATATTTCCCTTTCCCTTAGCTTCCCGCAAGTAACGGATGTGGCCGACGTGAAAGAGGTCGAAGCAGCCGTTGGCCAGGACGATAGTCTTGCCCTCTGCCTTTTCTGCGGCGATGATTTTTCGCAGCTCGGAAAGAGTTTTCAGTTTTTCCAATTTAGCAGGAAATGGCTTCTTTGAGTTCTTCGACGGTCAACGTCGCCGTGCCCTTTTTCATGACCACGATTCCGCCGGCAAAGTTCGCCAGATGAGCCGCTTCCCGGAAGCTGGCGCCACAGGCCAGAGCCAGAGTGAAAACACTGATGACCGTGTCCCCGGCGCCGGTGACGTCGACGATGTCGGTAGTGCCGTGGACAGGCATGAAGAAAGGCGGCTTCCCTTTCTCGAAGAGGGCCATGCCTCTGGATCCCCGGGTTATGAGGAGGGCAGGCGATCGGAGCTTCTTCAGGAGGAGGTTCCCCGCGCGCTTGAGCAGAGGAGTGTTTTCGCCGATCTCCATTTTTAGGGCGTCTTCGACTTCCGGCTCATTGGGCGTGGCTGCCGTAACGCCTTGGAAGTCGAGGAGGCAAAATCGAGAATCCAAGGTGACGGGGCGCTTTGCTTTTTTAAAATCAAGGATGATGTCGTCGAAAATATCTTCTTTTACAGTCAGGTAATTGTAATCGGAAATAAGCAGGGTGGAACATTGCGACTGAACTTCCTTGAGGCATCGTCTTAGGCTTTGTTTCAGGCGGACATTTTCAGGAACTCTGAACTCGCTGTCGATCCGCAAAATCTGTTGTTTGCGGGTGTTCTCTTCACCGGCGAGTATCCTCGTTTTGATCGGAGTGGGATATCCTTTGAACTTGAGGAGATATTTTGTCGGGACCTTGCGGCTGCGGAGGATGTCGATGATTTTTTGCCCCGGTTCGTCCTCCCCGACGACCCCGACCGGAACGGGACAAGCCCCCAATGCCTTGAGGTTAAGGGTGGAGTTCCCTGCGCCGCCAAGCGAGAATTCTTTTTTCTGGTAGGTGAGGATAAGGACGGGAGCCTCCCGCGAGATGCGCCGGGTTTTGCCGTAAACATATTCATCCAGGATGAAATCCCCCCACACGGCAATTCTTCTGCCGGCGAATTTGTCAACGAGACTGAGGAGTCTTTGTTTTTCCTTGTCCACGGAACTTCAGGTTGAAATTTTTATCAGAATCCGGAGAAAAGGTCAAATGGTTCGAAGCACGCTCGTTTTTCCCAGCGAGATAAAATTGTATTTTTGATATGGCTGGCGCTTAGAGGCTCCAGCGGTAAGAGATTTTGAGGAGGAAAATATTGTCCTCCTTGGGAACCCAGACATAGCTGACCCTCTCATTTTTCCTGTTTGATTGCCAACAAGAATGAAATCAGTCAAAATAGGAATCCAAATGATAAATGATCGAGAATTAATCAAAAGGCTGGAACAGAGGTTAAGCGGAGCAAAGCCTGGGCTTGCAGCCCAACTGGCCATGGTTCCTCATCCCCGGCCGGGCCAAAAAGCGTACCAAGACGTCGAAGATTCATGTCTGAAAGCCGGGGTTATGTTGCTCCTTTATCCCAGGGGTGATTCTTACCACTTGGTCCTGATGCACAGGACAAGCTCCGTTCTTCATCACAAAGATCAGATTGGTTTTCCAGGCGGGCAGATGGAATTAGAAGAGAATTTTGAGCAGGCGGCATTGCGCGAAACATGGGAGGAATTGGGAGTGCCTCCGGACCAGATCAAGATTATCGGCACACTCACTCCCTTGTACATTCCGCCGAGCCATTTCTGCATCTATCCTGTAGTCGGGTTGGCGGCTATGCCGTTATCCTTCAGGCCGCATTCTCTGGAAGTGGCAGAGGTCATCGAAATACCGCTCCGCCATTTGATGGATTCCCGCCATACCCGGAGAGAGACCTGGACGATCGACGGCCGTCCCGTCGAAGTGCCGTTCTATTCCTTCGGAAATCACAAGATTTGGGGAGCCACAGCCATGGTCCTGGCTGAGTTTCTCGATTTGTTGTAAATTATTGGCCGATGGCCTCTTCGTCCCGTTATTCCCGTTATTGAAAAAAAGGGCAAAATCGAATATATTTGAACCGCCCGGCCGGAGTGGCGGAACTGGCAGACGCGCTGGACTCAAAATCCAGTCCTTGGCGACAAGGGTGTGGGTTCGATTCCCTCCTCCGGCATGCCTTATTTCCCTTTATTTTCAATCATTTTAGTATGTTCTGATCCTTCTTTTGTCTTTCAATCCTAATGTCCTAACGTCAACGCTTTTCAGCCAATTTTGGCACATATTTGGCACACGGGGAGAAGTCTATTGTGGACCACATGAGTCTGGGTCATGGAATCTAGGTTCGAATCCTGGCCTCCCAGCCATTCTCTTTTCCCCTGTTTCCCCTGAT
>CAZKEW010000036.1:0-15504 GCA_964551885.1 uncultured Eubacteriales bacterium | reverse complement strand
AATGCGAAAAATTTATTTTCTCTTTTTGATTCTTGCTCTTCCCTTCGCCGGCGCGGCTCAAACCAGCACAAGGATGGAAGGCAGAGGCGTCTGGGCGCATCCAGGGGATTTCGGCAAGAGCGAGAAAGACGTCGAGGAAGTTTTTAAGGTCCTTAAGAAAGCCAATATCCAGATTGTCATTCCATTGGTCAAAGACATGGCCGGCCGTATCTGCTGGCAGAGCAAAAGATTTCCTGAGGCCATCCATCCGGAGTACAAAGAATTCGACCTCCTCAGGGCTATCACCAATGCTGCTCCGAAGTACGGCATCAAAGTCCATGCCTGGCTCTGTGATTTTCCCGAGGGCAAAGATTCCCCGGCTTTCAAGGTCCACCCCGAATGGGCCATGCTCAATCCCCTGGGAGGGCTGACCTCGGAGGAGAAGCTGACTCAGGATCAAGTCTATGGTCCTGTCTGGATGGTGCCCGAATCGCCGCCCCGGATACACCGACCAATGGCTTCTGCCGATGATTGAAGAGGTTGCCCGGGAGTATCCGGTAGACGGCATCCACCATGATTATGTCCGCTATCCCGGCGATGTAGCGCCTGATTCCTATTGCTTTTGTGATTATTGTCTGGAACATTTTTTAAGCGAAAATCTTTTCTATTATCCCTCAAAGTCCGATGCCCAAATTCAACTGAAAAAAGTCCGCCTCCGAGAAGAGTCAAACTGAGACCTCGACTTCACGGTCAAGCCTTCGAACTGGGCGCAGATGTCGAGGGAGGAGAAAGCCAAATTCGTCCTGGAAGGAAAATCCATCAACCGGCCCGACCTGGGTTATTTCTTCTACGAGTTGCGCTGCGACGCCATCAGCCAGTTCGTCAGAGAAGCCTGGGAGGTGGCTTCGGCGATCAGGCCGGAGATCGAGCTGTCAGCGGCAGTCTTCATCAATCCGATGCAGAGCGGGAGGTTCATCGGCCAGCGCTGGACAGATTTTGCGCCTTGGGTTGATATCGCCATGACCATGACTTACCGCAGCCATTTCCAGGGCAGCTTTGAAGACTATTTGACGTATCTCGCGGATGTCGTGCGCGCCCAGAACAGATGGGTCGGTCAAAAATGCAGTCTTCTTGTCGGCTTAGATGCGCATTACATTTTCAGGGAGGAGCTTGAGCCTTGGGAGCAGGCGCTCAGCCTTTTGAAGACAGGCCGCGCTTCGGAATCAAAAGAGGAATTTGGCAAACTCATCCAGACGATTGAAACAGTAAGAAAAACCAGAGCCCCGGGTGTGGTTATCTTTGCCGCCTCCCACCTTTCCCGGAAAAAGCTCTGGGGAGGGGTGGAAAAGGCTTTTTCTTTTCCTGCCAATCCTTCTTTCGAGGCCGTCCCTGCTGGCAATCATCTTTCGATCAAAACCTGGCGGGCGCTCCGACGAAGTTCGCGTCAGAGCGACATCAAAGACATGCCCTAAGACTTTTCCAGCAGGGCCAGCATTTTTGTGGTTCTGGGGGGGGAACCTAACAGCGGAAGGTTGAACAGACATAAGCTGTTGATTTTCCCCCGATAGCTGTCATCGGCTTGAGATGGCGCAGAGTTCAAGATTTCTGGTGAATTAACTTCAGCGGGGCGAAAAAGGACGACTTTATTGGGAATGAAATTCCGGTGAAGGCTCCGGAGCATGGCCAGTGTGTCTTCTGCGCCGGTTCGGCCGACGATCACGACTTCAGAAGAATAACCATGGATAACGTCAAGAGTGCACATGAGCTACATGTAAGCCGCCTTTAGGAAGCTTATCTCCGGTTATAATCCCTCCAGTCTCAGGCGAAAAATCGTGCTCGTCTGAGAAAAACGGGGAAGGCCTATCGTTGAATTGGGTGTGGGAATAAAACCGGACCAAGTTCAGTCTTTCTTGGCTAAGTTTTTCCAAATTATCTGTGAAGAAATTCCCTCAAGCCTGGCCCGGCTCGTGCTTCTTGATGAAGACAGACAGGTCGTCTTTGAAAGAACCTGGCCCGGCTCGGGAAATTCTTTTGTCTCAGGCAGCGGCAGAATCATCCAAAAAGCGGTCCAGGAAAAGCGTCCCCTCTTGGCGAACAACGGAGGCCGCCCATCCTTGAACGGCTATCCGGATAGCCTCGGCAGGCAAAGCCAGAGCCTTCTCTGTATTCCTTTCTTTGTGGAAAATCGGCCGGCGGGCGCCATCTGTCTTTGTCGTGATTCCGGGTTGAGGCCTTATTCTTTGGAAGACTTGGAGCTTCTGACTTTCCTTTCCCAATCCATCCAGCCCATCATCAAAAACGGCTTCAATCATAAAAACCCTGATAAGGAGCCCGAACATCTCCGGAAATATGACGCACTCATAGGCCAAAGCCGGGCTTCTTCCCTGATCCAGACACTGATCGAAAAAGTCAAAGACACGGATGCGCCCGTTTTTATCTATGGCGAGAGCGGCACGGGGAAGGAGCTCATCGCCAGGTCCATTCATGAGAAGGGAGCGAGAAGGGAAGGCCCGTTCATCGCCGTGAATTGCGGCGCCATCCCCGACCATCTTCTGGAGAGCGAGCTCTTTGGCCATGTTAGAGGAGCCTTCACAGGAGCCCTTCGGGACAAGGCGGGGTTGATCGAAGAGGCAAACGGCGGGACCTTCTTTTTGGATGAGATAGGGGATTTGTCGCTGCCTCTTCAAGCCAAACTCCTGCGGCTTCTCCAGGAAAAGGAAATCCGAAGGGTCGGAGAGACGAGAACGCGCCGCGTCGATGTCCGCTTTGTCAGCGCCACCAACAAGAATATCGAAAGAGAGATCGAGCAGGGAAATTTCAGGCTCGACCTTTACTACCGCCTGCGCATCCTCACCATCGAAGTCCCTCCTCTCCGGGAGAGAAAAGGAGACCTCCTTCTCCTCATTGACCATTTTCTCGAAAAGTACTGCCGGGAAATGAGGCGAGAGAAGGCTTACTTTTCTCCCCGGGCCTTGGAACTCTTGATGAACTATTCCTGGCCGGGAAATATCCGAGAGCTCCAGAACGAAATCCAGAGTTGTCTGGTCTTGTGCGGCGATGAGGGTTTGATCAAAGAAGAATATCTCTCGGCGAAGGTCAATCCCCAGAAGGAAAGCTCTCCCGTTGTTTCTTATAACTTCTTTGAGGCCAAAGCCGAGTTTGAGAAGAGATTTTTGAACCAGGCTCTGCTCCGTTTTGGCAACAACAAGGCTCGGACAGCCGAGGAAATCGGTCTGAGCCGGCAGGGGCTTTTCAAGCTGCTGAAAAAACACAACCTCGGCGCTAAATCCAGGTTGACAGGGACTTAGTAAGATGAGGATTTAATTTTATGCCAACGATCCTGTTAATAATGGGCTGGAGATTTTTCTTCTATTCCAATGAGAGGAATGAACCTATTCACATCCATTGTCGAAAAGGTGAAAAAGAAAGCAAATACTGGTTGGACCGAAAGCATTTTGATGTGAGAGGCCTTCAGTTATAATATGAATGAAAAGGATCAGCGGCAAGTTAAGAAACTTATTTATGAGCACTTTGAATTCATTGAAGAGAAATGGCTTGAATTCCAAAAGAGAGGACAATTATGAAAAAAACGAAAATATATAACGTTCAGAGAGTCCGCTTTAGGAAAGACGAACTGATTCTTGTCGTGGATGAGAGAAAATATCATTTTAAACTGGAAGATATCTCTCGAAAGCTGCTGAAGGCGCGGAAAAAAGAACGTGAATTATTTGAGATTACCCCCTCGGGCTATGGAATCCATTGGCCCCTGATTGATGAAGACCTTTCCATCAAGGCTTTGTTGAAGACTGTCCGGGATGAAGCGACTACCTTGAGGTCATAAGAACATCCTATCTTCCTATTTCATTTTTAGCGGGGCCCTTTCGATTTTGCGGGTTTTCTGCTACATTGAAATAACCATGAGTGAGGAAAAGAAGAAGGCCGGGATATTTCAAATCATCTGCCCTTGCTGTCAGTCTGTGCTCTGGGTGGATGGAGTCACCCAGGAAATCATCCAAACAGAGAAAAAGGGAGCAAAGAAGAAAGGTACGCTGGACGAGCTTCTTCTGAAGGAAAAGAAGCGGATGGAGGAGTTTGAACGGAAGTTTGAGGCCACGGCTGAGCTCGAGAAGCAAAAGCTGGAAAAGGCCAAAGAGAAATTCGCCAAGGCGTTGGGCGAGGTCGAAAAAGAAGACTGACACTCTCGGTTGAGATCCCACGGCGCCAAGCGCCTCGGGATGACAATTTGATTCAAGGACGGCCAGTCGTCAGCTTCCGGCCTGGGTTTCATCCTCCCGTGTTTTCGGGGCCATCGTGAACCCGGTGAATCCGTAAACGGCCAGAATGACGACTGAGACATAGTTCATGAATGCCCAGGGCAGATAGGAAAACGTCGGGACACCGATCGTCCCGGTGATGTATACGCCCGCCATGCTCCAGGGAATCAACGGAACGATGATAGCGCCGCTTTCCTCGATGATTCGAGATAGATTTTTCGCGGCCAATCCTTTTTTCTTGTAAACAGGCGATAGAAGCTCGCCCGGGATGATCATCGAAAGATAAGAGCTTCCCGTCACCATGGCCGTGACGATGGCCGAGGCGATCGTCGTCAAGACGATGCTCCAGACTTTGTTGGCAAAAATCATCACCCGGTCCAAGATGACAGCCAGCATACCCGTGCGCTGCATAATGCCGCCGAAACTGAAGGCCGTGAAGGCAACAAGCTGTGTTTCCATCATACTCATCATCCCGCCCTTAGAGATCAGCCTGTCGACTGCCTCCACTCCGGTATGGGCCTGGTAGCCTGAATTCATGGCTGTGGCCACTTCTACCACGGAAACCTTCTGGAAAAGGACGGCCAGGATGCCGGCGACAAAAGAGGAAAGAAGCATGCCGGGGATTGTCGGCTTTTTCGTGAAAGCGAAATAAAAGACAATCACCATAGGCAGAAAAAGGAGGATATGAAAGCGGAAATTCTCTTCGAGCGTCCTGAGGATGAGGGATATTGCCCCCCGATCAACCGTCCCGCTTTTATACCTCAGCCCGACGATAAAATAGGCGATAAGACCGATGATCCAGGCAGGAACGGCTGACCAGAGCATGTGTTTGATATGGTCGAAAAGGTTGGACGCGGCGGCGACAGGAGCCAGATTGGTCACGTCGGAAAAAGGCGATAACTTATCCCCGAAGTAAGAGCCGGCCACGACAGCGCCAGCAGCCGGTCCGAGGGGTATCCCTAATCCCATGGCAATCCCTATGAAAGCGACCCCGAGAGTCCCGATGGTTCCCCAGGATGTTCCCGTGGCAAGAGAGACGATGCTGCAGACGAGGCAGGCTGTGAAGAGGAAATATTGGGGAGAGATGAGCTTCAGCCCGTAATAGATAATCATCGGAATGGTCCCGCAGGTGATCCAGGAACCGATGAGAATGCCCACGCAGAGCATGATCAGGATGGCAGGCATGGCTTTGTGGATGCTGTCCACAATCCCCCTTTCCATATCCTTCCAGGTGAAGCGCAGGATGAAGCCCAAGCAGCCAGTGATGAATGCGGCAGCCACAAGGAGAACCTGGGGCCGGATTCTGTAGATTCCATAGCCGACGCCGAGCAATAGCCCCATCGCGATGAGGGGCACCAGGGCAACGGCAAGGCTCAGTTTTTTTGGCTCTTTTACGCTCTTCTCATCCATGCGGCCTCCTTAGCGCGGAGCGCTGAAAGTGCTTTTCGCGAGAAGCTTTCCGTCGGTCATCATCTTCTTCCCCCGCGAAAAAACGTCGCGCAGTTCGAGGTCTTTATCGAGAAGAATCAGGTCGGCATCTTTCCCGGGTTTGATCTCGCCCTTGTTCGAGAGCTTGTAGAAAAAGGCGGCGTTTGTGGAGAAAAGCCTGATGCAATCTTCCAAGGCCAGGATTTTTTTCCGGAGCAAGGAGCGGAAGTTAAGCATGAGGTCTTTTTCCTTAGCTATGGTCAGTCCGATGAGATTTCCGGCTCGGTCAAAAACGGGGAGGCTTCCGTTGCTGTCTGAGCTTATGGTGATCCGGGTTAGGGGGACTTGCTGTTTGAGGCAAAGGTCGATGGCCTTCTCTATGCTCACTTCGGAGCTTTCCTTGGTTTCTGGCTCAGGTCCGGCCGTCAGGTCGAAGTAACCACCTTCTAAGGCGAAGGCGATCGCTTCCTCGAAGAGCTCGCCATTCCGGTTGACATGGGTCGGGATCACTTGCGTAGGCGGGATTTCGGTCTCGCGAATCAGCCGGAAGAGCATCTCCAGCCGCCGCCGGCCTTCGCCGAGATGGAGATGTAGGACGCCGGCCTTTCCTCCGAGCATTCCTCCCACCCGGCATTCAGCCGCCAAGCGGGCGATTTCTTCAAAGGTCGGCTGCGAAGAGCGATGGTCGGAGATGGCAGTTTCGCCGGCTCCGATGACCTTATCGATGATGACAAGGTCGGAACGAATGCTGCCGGTGATGGTTTTGGGAGGGACTTGATATGATCCGGAGAAAATATAGGTCGTTATTCCCTCCGCTTCCAGTCCCCGCGCTTTGGCTAAGAGGGATTCCATGTGCCGGGTGACTCCGTCCGTTCCAAGGCAGCCGACGACTGTCGTGACGCCGCTTGAGATGATATCTTCAAGGTTGATTTCGGGGGTTCGTGTCGTGGGGCCGCCTTCTCCTCCGCCTCCAAGGATATGAACATGGCTGTCGACAAACCCGGGGAGGATCATTTTCCCCGTCGCATCCAGGATATCCGTTGGCGCCCCTTCTATTCTGATTTTTCCGGGCTCGGCCAAAGCGACAATCTTTCCTCCGGCGATAAGGATATCTTTCGTTCCTAAGGGTTCAGGGCAAAACACAAGACCATTTTTTATTAAGGTGATCAATTTTTCCTCCCCAAGGATATCAAAATTATCATGACTCGAGGCCGATTGCAAGGAACATTGTTTCCAGAGCGAAGACGCACCGGCAAGAACAAATTTTTTGTATTTTTTGGCGTCTTTGATAAAATAGAACAGAATACTTTAAGAGCATGGCCAGCCCAGAAGAAGAACTCAAACGCATCGAACCCGTCATCCGCAGGCTGTATTTTTTTTCCCTCCTCGGAAAAAAAGTCGAGGTCAGGAAAGAAAAAAACTTTGTCAGGGAAGGCCCGAACATCATTGTAGGCAATCATTGCGGAGCATTCAAAGACGTCGCTGTTATCCTCAAGATTGCTCCTCGGCCCGTTTTTTTTACCGCCAATAAAGAGATCTTTAGCAAGCAAGAGTTTGATCGCCTGATCCTCAAACATCTTCAGCGTCATCTCAAGGATTTTGGACTGGTGGTGAATGCGATCCTCAAGCCTTTGAAATATTACTTTGTTCGGTACGTCTCTACGAACATCGGCAAAATTGGGACTATTCCTGTTGATTTTTACTCCAGCAGGAGAGAAGCCCTGAGGCTTGCCCAAGAATACTTGAAGAAAGGAAGAGCCGTCATTGTCCTTCAGGGCCGAGGCCGGGTTCAGCCCAAAGACCCCCATCCCTATGTGAGCCCTTTCAAGCGCGGCACTTCCATCCTGGCCTATAATCTCTGCCGCGACCACAATATTTCCGTCCCTGTCACTCCCTTAGCGATGTTCGGCACTCAGACGCCGTTTTTGATTCCTGCCAAAATTCTTATAAACGTCGGGGAACCGATGTACATCACCGACTATCTCGGCAGCGGGGTTGACGATTGCATCGAGAATTTTAAGAATGCCCTTGAGGCACGCGTCAAAGCGCTCTTTCTCGACCTCATCAGGGCTTGAGGTCGAGATTCCCTCCTTCCCGCCTCAAAGCAAAAATTTTCCGTTCCGGATGATGGTCTCCCTCCCGGCTTTGATGGTGACCTTCTCCACCAGGGCATCGTAATGGTGCCGGCTTGAGTTTTTTCCCAGTCCGTAGGAGTCGCCGATGGCGAAATGCGCGGTTCCGAAGGCCTTTTCCGCCTCTAACATGTTGGCAGTGATGCGGGCGTTTCTGTTCGTCCCGATGCCGAATTCACCGATGATCTTCCCTGTCTCATCCCCGCCAATATTATGGATGATGGCTTCCACGCCCTTTCCTTTCCACTTCGTGAGCGTTCCTTTTTTGAATTCCATGAGGCCATGACCGAGTTTGTCGTCGATGAGGCTGATGACGATTGTGCCGGTGAAAGTGTCCTCAACGGGAGCGGTGTAACACTCTCCGGCGGGCAGGTTACCATGCTTCCCCTTGCGGCTGATATCGCCGTTGCCGTTGACCCAGGCTCTTCCCTTGACGCTGAATTGAAGACGCGTTCCCAACGGGTTTTCGACAAGGACGTCTTCGGCATCCTGGAGAGCTCGGATGACTCTGTTGGTGAAAAGGTTCAACTGTTCGTAATCGATATTCACCAGGCGCTCCATCATTTCACGCGTGATGCCGGGCATCATCAGGATCCGGCTCGACTCCATCCCGGTTTTCACCAGAAAGCTTCGGAAGGGCTTTTCCTCGATCCGCGCCTCGAGCAAGTAGGCGATGGAGCTCGCTTTCTTGGCCGCTTCTCGCAAAAGCCGAGTCGGCTCAGAAATAGGCCGGAGCGTTTCTGTCATCAGGTAGGTGGTTGTCTCGGCCCCCACTTTTTTGGCCCAGCAAGCCAGCGCTTCGGCGATCTCCAGTTTTTCCTCATCCGTGACTAAAAGAAAGCTTTCGCCTCGGCGCAGCTTGAGAGATTGCTTGATGGCCCTCTCGGCAGCTTGGTCGAGCTGGTCTCTTTTCATCCGTCGCCGGCGGCTACTCTCCGCCTTCAAACCTGGAGAGAATATCCGAATTGACCTGCATGAAAAGGTTGTAGTTGACCTTGACGTTCTTTACCTGTCGCAGCTTTTCGAGGTAAGCCTGGAGAAACTTGTTCTTCTTGGTCTCAAGAAGGTTGTTCATTTCTGTTTCTTTGTTCTTATCGAACTCTTCGCGGCTGGCCTCCTTTCTCTCCAGGACTCTGATCAGGGCGTAGCCATTGGAATATTCGACAGGCTCACTGACCTGGTTAAGAGGCAGAGAGAAGACCAGCCGGTCGATTTCAGGGCTTTCACCGATGACGGCCAAGTATTGCTCTCGTCTGTGGTCCATAACGTTTTTGTATTCGAGGCCGACGTTTGTCGCTGCTTCCTCCCATTTTTTTCCTTCCACCCGGGCCCGCGCTTCTATAATCTTTTGCCGAGCGATTTCTTTCTTCTTTTCAGCGCTGAGGCCTTTTTCGACGTCATCTTCGACCTCTTCAAATTTGGCCGGCCGCGGCGGGTCGATTTTTCCCAGCTGGACAATTCCTGTGCCGGAGAAGATATAAACAGGGCTCGAGATTTCTTTTTCTTTGAGCCCGAACAGGGCCTGACTGAAGGACCCGGCCGGGTCAATATCCCCCCAGGCTTGGCCCTGTTTGAGAGGCCCGGTATCCTTAACTTTTAACCCGATTTTCTGGGCGGCCACATCCAGGCTTTTTTCTTTGCGAGCGTTTTTTTCGAGCTGCGAGATTTTTTGTGCGGCCAGGTCCTGGGCCTTCTGGTCTTCGAGGATGGACCTGATTCGCGTCTTGACCTCTTCAAGGGGCTGCGTTTTTTCTGGTTCCTTTTCTGTGACTTTGAGGATGGAGAAGCCTTCTGTCTCTTCGACAATCCCTGAGACTTGCCCTATCTCGAGCTTTCCTATTTCTTCCCTTTCCTGGGAGGAGAGGCTCCGCCATTCGTCATAGCCCCAGTCTCCCCCGTCTTTGGCCTTGGCGTCCTGGGAGTGGGATTTGGCCAACTGGGCAAAGTCCTCGCCCTTGGAAATGCGGTCAAGAAGACCCTGGGCCTCTGTTTGGACAGCGCTTTTTTCCTTGCCCGCGAACGGCAGGTAGATCCGGCTGACTTTCACGCGTTCAGGCTCTCTAAACTGGTCGATATTATCTTTATGGTATTTTTTGATTTCCGAATCGGTGAGCTGGACTTCTTTTTTGACATCCTCTGTTTTTAAGAAGATATAGGAGCCTTCCCTTCTTTCGGGAATAGCATACTTGTCCTTATTTTTTTCAAAATAATCCTGGATGTCTGCCGTCGAAAAAGCTTGGTCGGGCTGGATTCTGCTTTCATCGAGAAGCAGGTATTCGATCTTGGCGCTCTCGTTCTGCTTGGTATAATTTTCCCGCAGTTCCTCAGGAGTGACGGCGATACCGGCGGTGAGAACCTGGATCGCTTTGTTCAGGATGATCTCCTTTTTGAGGTTGCCCTCAAACTCGGCCACTGACATGCGGTTCCAGTCCAGGATCTGCTTATATTCTTCAAAACCAACAAATTTGCCGTCCCTTTGGAACAGGGTGACGATTCTATCCCGGACTTCTTTGTCGGATGCAGTGATCCCCATTTCCTTTGCTTTCTGCTCCAGGAGATTCTGCTGGATCATTTGCTCGAGAACCTGCTGGGGGATATTGAGCTGCTGGATGAACGTTTTGTTCAGCCCTTGAAATTGTTTCTGGAGCGCTTCGAGCCTCTGCCGCAGGGCCAGGTAATAGGCATCCAAGGAAATTTTATCTTTTCCCAAGTAAGCGATCGTCTCGCTCTGAGCTTTTTCGCCCAGCCGGCCCGCTCCGCCCCAAATGGCAAAGATAGAGATGATGAAAGTGGCGATCACAATCCACAAGGTGGGGGCAAGGGACTTAACGTTTTTTCTCATCGTTTTCAACATTGTTTTACCTCAAGCGATATCTCGGAGAGTTTAGGGGTCAGGACTCTTTCAGCAATTTTCGGGCAATGACCAGCCGCTGGATTTCAGATGTGCCTTCGTAGATGGAGAGGACCCGGGCATCTCGGTATAACCTCTCGATCGCGTATTCCTTAGAATAGCCGTAACCTCCATGAATCTGCAAAGCGAGGTAAGCGACTTTGTTCGCCGCCTCTGAAGAGAAGAGCTTGGCCATAGCAGCTTCTTTCGCGTAGGGCATCCCGCGGTCGTAATGATCAGCCGCTCTGTAGGTCAGGAGGCGGGCGGCATCGACAAGCATGGCGATATCGGCAATCATAAACTGGATGGCCTGGAATTCGGCGATTTTCTTTCCGAAGGCCTCGCGTTGCTTGGCGTAGCTCACGGCCAGTTCCAAAGCTTGCTGGGAAAGCCCGACGGATTGCGCGGCGATGCCGATTCGGCTGCCGTCGAGGACCTGGAGAGCGATGGCCGCCCCCCGGCCTTCTTCGCCCAGAAGATTTTCGGCAGGAACTCGGCAGTCTTCGAGCGCTATCTCGGTCGTCAAAGAAGAGTGGAGTCCCATCTTTTCTTCGATTCTGGGCACACTGAACCCGGGGAAATCCTTTTCCACAATGAAGGCGCTCAGCTTCGAAGGCCAGGGCTCACTTTCTGTCAGGGCAAATAGGATGAGCGCGTCCGCCTCGCTGCCGCTGGTCACCCAAGCTTTTGTACCGTTCAAGATGTATTCATTGCCGGTTTTTACAGCTTTGGTTTTCAGGTTGGTCGTGTCGGACCCTGCTCCAGGCTCTGTCAGCGAGAAGGCTCCGAGAATCTCTCCGCGAGCGGCCCGGGGAAGGTATTTTTCTTTCTGCAGCGGCGACCCGAACTTCAGGATGGAGCTCGAAAAGAGCGAAGCGTGCACGCTGACGATGAGGCAGACGGTCGGAGAGACTCTGCTCAGTTCCTCGAGCGCCAGGATCAAAGAAAGATAATCCGTTTTTATGCCTCCATACTCAGAGGGGATAGTCATGCCCATCAAGCCGAGCCCGGCGAGCTTCTGGATAATCTCTTTGGGGAAGAGATGCTTTTCTTCAAAATAGCCGATCTTAGGCGCAATCTCTTTCCGGGCAAAATCCCTGACCATTTCCTTTAACAGGAGCTGGTCTTCGTTCAGCTCGAAATTCATTTTCTTTTTTCTCTTCGGTAACTTTCCTTTTCCTTCTGGAAGAGAAGCCGAAGACGCTCATAGGTGCTCTTTAGGTCTTCGATGAGGACGCGGGTTTGGCTGACGAGCGGCATGAAGTTTGAATCCCCGTGCCAGCGGGGTATGACATGAAGGTGATAGTGATCGACGACTCCTGCCCCGGCGCTCTGGCCGAGGTTCATGCCGGCGTTGAAACCGTGCGGGCGGTAACTCTTCCTCAGGGCTCTCAGGCTCATCTTGAGGAGGTCCGCCATTTCATCGCCGATTTTTTTGGGTGCGCGGTCGAAGGCGGCCAGATGCCGATAAGGCGCAATCATCAGGTGGCCGGGATTATAAGGAAACTTGTTCAGGATGATGAAATTGTGTTTGCCCCGGAAAAGAATAAAGGCGGCTTTGTCGTTCTTGAGCTTGAGGGCCCGGCAAAAGATGCAGCCCTGCATCCGGCAAACTTTCTTCACGTATTTTTCTCTCCAGGGAGCCAAGATATATTCCATTATTTATTGATCAACTCTTTGAGCAGCTTGCTGGGTTTGAAATAGAGAACTTTCTTGGGAGGGACCTTCACCGGCGCTCCTGTGCGCGGGTTTCTCCCCGAGCGGGAAGTCCTTTTACGGAAACGAAAACTGCCAAAGCCCCTTATTTCTATCTCTTCTCCCTTGAGAATGGCGTCCTTGATCGTCTGGAAAAACAGGTTGACTCCTTCTTCTGCCTCTTGCTTGGGGATGTCCATTTGTCTCGAGATTTTGTTGATCAGGTCGGCTTTAATCATTTTTTCCCTCCTTCTCTTTCGTTCTTTTTTTAAGAGAGCCTATGTTCTTGAGTTGATCCCTCATGATATCGCCCAGAGTGAGCCTCTCGTCCTGGCTGCGGATGAATTTTTGATATTCTAATTTCTGCATCTCCAACTGGGCGCTCCTGAAGCTGAGCGAGATTTTCTTTTCCTTGGGGTTCATCTTGATGATCTTGGCGTTCCGCTCTTCCCCGACGGCAAAAGATTCTTGCGGGTTTTCGATCTTTTTCTCGTCGAGTTCCGAGAGGAAGACGATCCCTTCGATCCCCGGGGTGATCTCCACGAAGACCCCAAAATCGGCAATCCGGACGATGCGGACTTTGACCAGGTTTCCCAGTTTCTGCCGGGCGAAAAAGTCTTCCCAAATGTCCCCTTCGAGCTGCTTAATGCCCAAGGAGACCTTTTGCTTTTCCACGTCGATATTCAAGATGACGGCCTCGACTTCCTGGCCGACCTCGAACTTCTGGGAGGGGTGTTTGACCTTTTCCCAGGAGATATCAGAGATGTGGATGAGCCCCTCGATTCCCTTCTCGACTTCCATAAAAGCGCCGAAGTCGGTGATGCTGGTGATCTTTCCTTTCACCCGGGAACCGGGGCTGAACTTTTGCTTCAAGATTTCCAGGGGATGGGGACTGGCCTGTTTGAGGCCCAGGGAAATCCTCTTGGTCTCCGGGTTGACATCCAAGACCGTCACCAGAACCTCTTCCCCGGCCGTGAGAAGTTTTTTGGGGTGAATCAGCTTGCGGGACCAGGTCAGGTCGGAGATGTGAACCAAGCCCTCCACTCCTTTCTCCAGCTCGACGAAGGCGCCGAAATCGGTCAGGCTGACCACTCGGCCTCTGCTTTTTTGGCCGATTTTGTATTTCTCTTGAATATTTTTCCAGGGGTCTTCGGTGAGCTGCTTGTAGCCAAGAGAAATCCTTTCATCTTTTTCGTTGAACTCGAGGATGACGACTTCCACTTCCTGGCCCACCGTGAAAAGCTCGGACGGATGGCTGATCTTTCCCCACGACATATCAGAAATATGCAGCAATCCTTCGACCCCGCCCAAATCGACAAAGGCGCCGAAGTTGGTCAGGGATTTAACCTGACCTTTGATTTTTTCCCCCTTGACCAGGCGGCCGAACACCCGCTTCTTTCTCTTCTCCCGTTCATCTTGGAGAAAGAGCTTTCGGGAAACGACGGCGTTTTCGGTTTTTCGGTCAAACTTGATGACCTTGAATTTAAAGGTGTTGCCGACGAGTTTTTCCGGGCCTTTGACAGCCTTGACATCGGCGTGGGAGTCGGGAAGGAAGGCCTCAATGCCCACACTCACCATGTAACCGTTTTTGATTTTTCCTGTGACCCTCCCGTTCACCCAACCCTGGGTGTTGTATGCTTTTTCCAGTTGGTCCAGAGCCCGCAATATGTCGGCGCTTTTTTTGGAGAGGATAAGATAGCCTTCTTTGATATCTGTTTTTTCCAGGATGGCTTCGACTTCGTCGCCGGGCCGAATTTTCGTGACATCGGCAGCCTCGAAGTCCTCGATCGGAATAACCCCTTCAGATTTGAACCCGATATCCACCAGCACCCCGTTGGAGGTGACTTTGATGACCTTTCCCCTGATGATTTTCCCGGGCGTGATCTCTTTGGCGCTGAATTGATACTTGTCCAGAAGATGTTCGTAATCTTCAGAGCTGATTTTTTCTTCTTTTTCGGGGTGTTTTTTTAGGTCTGCCATTGGACGAAATTCTCCCTTTGCGATTGACGTTCGAGGCTATTTCTGATTTTGGCCACGGCTTCTTCGATGGCTTCGGGAGGAGTTGAGGCCCCTCCGGAAATACCGATTCTTTTGGCTCCCTTGAGCAGGCGCGGCGTGATCTGGCGGGCGTTTTCGATAAAGTAGGTCTGCGGCAGAATCCGCTTGGAAATCTGGTAAAGCTTGTTGGTGTTGGAGCTGTTCTTGCCTCCGACAATAAACAGAATGTCCACTCGGGTAGCTAACTCGGAAGTGGATTTTTGCCGTGTCTGGGTCGAATAGCAGATGGTGTTATAGACCTTGAGTTCATCCGTTTTTTCGATAAGGGCGGCTACGACTTGGCCGAAAAGGAAAAGGTCTTGGGTCGATTGCGCCAGGACGGCCCTCTTTTTTTTCCGGGGGAGGGAATGAGCCTGGGCTTCGCTTTCGACGATCTTTCCTTTCCCGTAGCTGTAGCCGACGAGACCTTTGATCTCCGGATGCTCTTTATTCCCGACAATGATGATTTCCTCGTTTTCTTTGGCCAGGCTTTCCACTAATTTTTGAATCTTCTTGACGATAGGGCAGGTGGCATCAATGATCTCGATGTTTTTCTTCTTTAAGATTTTATGGATTTCTGGTGCTACGCCGTGGCTGCGGATGATAACAGTCCCTTCCTGAACAGACTCCAGGTCTTCGGTTGACCGGATCCCCTGTTTTTCCAAATCAGCGATTACCTGGGGGTTGTGGATCAGTTCACCCAAAGTAAAGACTTCACCCGTCCGACGGCGTCTGGTGCTTCTGGCCATCCGCAAAGCCCGCCTGACGCCATAGCAGAGTCCTGAATTTTTGGCGATGATGATTTCCATTTTCATACGATGAAAACAGTCCTTAATACTATCCAACTCAGCGGCGTTTGTCAATCATAAGTATAGGCAGAATCTTAACTTAGCTGGACTCGGGGTGTGGGCTCGAAGGCACGCGAATTTGCTCCCGGCGAGGCATGGGTCCTGTCACGGCGCGTCCCCGTCCGACCTTTCTGGAGACACTAACCGACTTTGAGGCCCCCCTTGATTGCCCAAGGGGGGTAGGGGGGATTAATATGACTAAATCAAATTCTTTTAGAGTG
>CAZKEW010000035.1:0-15653 GCA_964551885.1 uncultured Eubacteriales bacterium | reverse complement strand
GAAATCGCCCAGAAGGAGAGGGAAAGACGGGAGAGCCTCAAGGGGAAAAAGGCCAGAGTCATCACCAACGCCGACCTGGCCAAACTCAAAAAGAAGCCGGCCTTAGAGATTCCGGAGGCAGCGGAGCCTCCAGTCACGGAAGAGGCCCAAGTAACAGAAGCTCTTCCTCCTCTTGCTCAAGAGCCCCAAGAGCGACCCCCCCTTGCAGAACCCGTTCCAGAAGACAAATCCCAATCGACTCTCATAGGGTTGCAGCAGAGATGGGAAAAGGCCAAAGAGTACGTGGAGCTCTTGACTCTGAAGATGAGCGCTCTCTGGCAGCAATATAGCGGTCTCGATGCGGCAACCCCCAAAGAGGCCATCCAGATGTCCATCAGTGAAACCTTCATCAAGCTGGAAAAAGCTCAGGAAGAAGAAGATAAAGCTCGGCTGGAATTAGAAAAATGTCTCGGCCAGGCCAAAAAAGATTCAACTCCCTCCATCTGGATCAGATAGAGGGAAACGCCTCAAGCCTCAGCGAAAATAAATAAAGGAAATCTGAAGCCCGAGCTCTCGCTCATCCTTTGATTGGGGATATATTTGCGCTGGGATGAAGGTCTGGTCGGTGGTGATGACCAGATAAAATTCATCCTTGTCCCCGAGCATCTCTTTTTTAATGTTATAACTCTTTTCGAAAACGCTCTCGTCCGGGATAAACTCGTCCAGAATCATATCGTTGATCTTGAAGATGACTCTTTGATTGGGGAAGGTCTCCTTGTTAACGGCTCCTTTAATGACCAAGAGAGCGTCACGGTGAGGATTATCAGCCACACATCTCGCCTCGCGGGCCGTCCACCGCCATTGTTTGAGCGACGCTCCCGGGTCGACTTCCAGGTCATACCAGCCGGTTTCATAGATACTCTCCCGCTCTAACGGCGGAGGCGGAAGGACCTTCAGCTTTTTGGCGAGAACCTCTCGTTTGGATTCGCCGCTCCGGTCAAAAGGATTGTAGAACCCTACGGCCAACTTCAGCGTTTCTTCTCCCTTAAATTGCGGGTCAAACTCATCGATGAAGGCAGGAATGTAGATCCGCCGCTGGTAGGTATATTCCTTGCCCGGCTCCCATTTGGAAATCGGAACAGGGGGGGTATGGTCATCTTGAAAAAGCAAGTTATTCCCATGCCAAAAATGGACAAAAATGGTGTAATCCTTGCTGGTTTTGATGAAATCGCCCGTGGTTTTCCACTGGTATTGAATCTCCGTGATCAAATTATCCGTCAGGGGCTTATCCGAAAAATCCACGGCCAGCTCAATGCCCTTGACCTGGGCTTTTTTCTGGCAGGAAAGAGAAATAAAAACGAGCAGGCCGGCCAGCAATAGCGCCAACGAAATTCTGCGTTTCATCATCCTCCTCCTAACTCAAAACTCAATGTATTATAAATAATCTATATCGAGATGTAAAGGCAAGCAACGCTCCTTCTTCCTCACATTTTAATCTTCTCGACGGGCAGAATATGGGGGATATTGTTCTCGCTCATCAATTTGTTCAGCCGCGGTATCTC
Source organism: uncultured Eubacteriales bacterium (assembly GCA_964551885.1). Taxonomy (GTDB): domain Bacteria; phylum Acidobacteriota; class Aminicenantia; order Aminicenantales; family UBA8522; genus CAZKEW01. The sequence goes on along the minus strand of CAZKEW010000035.1, from coordinate 14,112 downwards.
CTCTTCGATGATTTTGTTTATTCGCTCAACGATTGCCTTCAACCTCTCCGAGTTCTTTTCAATCTCCCGGAGCTGCCGCTCCGAAGGAGCTCCCGTGTAGCCGCCGATCGATCGCCCCAAAGAGAGGAGTCGGCCCCGCACAGATAACCTCATCCCCTGGAAACCGGCTTGGGGATCTCCCGCGAGCTCTTTTCGGGTCTCTTGGACTTCAGTCAACGCCGCTTTCAAAGCTTCGCCGACCGAAGCCGGCGCGCTCGGAACCTTCTTTACAGTTCCCGCGGCCTCCTCCAACTGCTTGCGGAGTGAGTCGAGCGCCCTCTCCGCCGCAGTCAGGACGGGAGCTAATCGGTAGAGGCTCATCAGGGCATCATACTGGGCTTTCCTCGCCTCAAAGGAAATATCAATCCTCGGGTCTCCTTCGACCTTGATCGTTTTAATCATCTCCTGGCCGGCCGCCCTGAGAGTCACCTTGTAATCCCCAGGAAGGACAAACGGCGCCTGCGAAGAGGCAAAGCGAGTCATCGGCTCAGCCCCGGAGGCGGCAGAAGCAGGGGGAGTATACCTCAGGTCCCAAGTGATCCGATGGAGCCCCGCATCTTTGGCGCCTTTTAATTCTCTGACCATGTTCGCTTCGGCATCAGTGATCACGATTTTCACGTCGTCCTTGGTTTCCTCTTTGAGATAGTAGGTGATCAGGGCTCCGAAAGGCGGGTTGGGCGCGACAAAGAATTTGTGGCCGAGGTCTCCCTTGTGATAATAGGGGTTGAAGATCAACGCGGGCCGGATGTCAAAGAGAAAGCTCTTTGCGGCCAGGGCATCCGCCCGGAGCTGCTCCAGCGGAGTGATATCATCCAGGATCCAGATGCTCCGGCCGTGCGTCCCGAAGATCAAGTCATTCTCCCGAGGATGGATGGCGATATCATCCACCGGAACGATGGGCAAATTGCTCTTGATTCTTATCCACTGCCCGCCCCGATCAAGAGAGAAGTAGGCCCCGCGCTCCGTCCCGACAAAAAGAAGGTCGGAGTTGCGCTGATGCTCCCGGATAACGCTCACCGTTCCGCCCTCAGGGAGGTTAGCGGAGATGTTCTTCCAAGTCGCGCCGAAGTCTTCGGTCAAAAAAACATAGGGCTTAAAGTCGTTGCTGCGATGGCCGTCAAAAGTCGCATAGGCTCTTCCTTCGACAAAGTGAGAGGCCTCGACCCGGCTGACATACGTATTCTTCGGCAGAAGAGGGGGCTGAGGCGTGGCGTTCTTCCAGGATTTTCCGTCGTCGCGCGTGACTTGGAGGAGCCCGTCGTCGGTGCCGACATAAAGGATTCCTTCTTTGAGCGGAGATTCTGAAACCGCCGTGATTGTCGCGTAGAAGGCGACACCGTCGTGACGGGAAAGCGTATTGGCATCCAGGACAGCTCCCATGATGGGCAATTTATCCCTGTCCGCCTGTGTTGTCAGGTCCGTAGTGGCCTCCCAGTTGTCGCCTCTATCGCGCGAGATAAAGAGTCTGTTTCCGCCATAGTAGATTTTTTTCGGGTTGTGCGGCGAGATCAGAATCGGACTGTTCCAGTTAAACCGGTAAGTCTCCTTCTCGTCCAGGGGCTCGGGACGGATGGACTTGCTCTCCCCGGATTTCAGGTCGAACCGGAAGACATTGCCGTCCTGGGACTCCGCATAAATGGTGTTATGGTCGGTCGGGTCCACCTGGGTGTAAAACCCGTCGCCGCCGCCGATGCGGATCCACTCATCATTGGTAATTCCGATCCTCGTCCAGGTCGCGCTCGGCCCTCCCCAGCTCCCGTTATCCTGAAGGCCGCCATAAATATAATAAGGTTTGCGCATGTCAAACCCGACCTCATAAAACTGTCCCAGGGGAAGGGTGTTGACGAAATCCCAGGTTTGGCCGCGGTCATAGGAAAAATGGATTCCCCCGTCCGACCCGACAATCATATGGCTGGAATTGGACGGATTAATCCACATGGCATGATGATCGCCGTGTATATTTCTGACTACGTCCTGGCGGAAAGTCTTTCCGCCGTCATCGGAAAAATACATGGCCGCTCCAAGCACCCAGATTCTTTGGTCGTTCGTGGGGTCGATGCGGATCTTGCTGTAATACATCGGACGAGGGTTGGTCGAAGACATCTTCTTCCAGGTGAGGCCTTTGTCCGCGGAGCGGAAAACACCCCCATCTTTGTGCTCGATAATGGCATAGACGATGCTGGGATTGCGCCGGTAGATATCTATGCCTATGCGGCCGATATTCCCCTGCGGCAGTCCTTCTGTCAGGCGAACCCAGTTTTCGCCTCCATCCGTGGTTTTGTAAAGCCCGCTTCCCGGGCCGCCTCCGCTGAATCCATAGGCTGTACGCTGCCTCTGATATGCGGCCGCATAAAGGGTGCTGGGGTTCTCAAGGTCGATGGCCACATCGACAAAACCTGTATTTTCATCGATAAACTTGGTGTTCACCCAGGTTTTACCGCCGTCGGTCGTCCGGAACAGCCCTCTTTCCTTGTTCGGTCCCCAAAGGTGTCCGAGAGCGGCAACATAGACGATGTCGGGGTTTGTCGGATGGATGACTATCCGGCCGATGTGATGAGTATCCCGGAGTCCCATATTCTTCCAGGTATGTCCTCCATCCTGGGACTTATAGACGCCGTCGCCCCAGGATGAGCTCTGGCGGTTATTTGGTTCTCCCGTCCCGACCCAGACGATATCGGAATGGGAAGGGGAAACAGTCACATCGCCGATCGTGCTTGTCGTCTGGTCATTAAAAATGGGTTCCCAGGTCACACCGTTATTCGTTGTTTTCCACAGTCCTCCGGAAGCTGTGGCTACATAGACGGTGCTGGCGTTGCTTTCGACGGCTGCGAAATCGTCAATCCGGCCTCCCATGTTCGCCGGCCCGATGCATCTCCACGTCAGGCCATCCAGGATTGTTTCCGGGATCGTTAGGCCCGGCTGTCTGGTCTCTTTTTTTGCGCCGGCGAAAAGGAAGACCGCCAGAATAAGACCCAGAACTAGGGATAGACGGAAAAAAGTAAATTTCTTCACAGCTCACCTCCAATGTGAACTGTAGCCGCAGGCTTTAGCCTGCGACTACTTTTGGTTTTTTTATTCTTATCACACCCATGCCTTGTTTTCAATGGATTTTTCAGGTAGCCACAACCTTCAGGTTGCGCTCGACGCAGGCTGAAGCCTGCGACCCCGATCCTGCAAAGAAAGGGGACGGTTCTCCGGGAGAACCGTCCCCAGAATTCTTTATTGTCTTTTTCTGTCGGCAAATGTGGGTCAAGATGGCCGAGGGGGCTGTTGCAAGAGAGAATCGAATGATGTATAGTCCGAAAAAGATGAAGTTTTTGTTCCTGGCCTTCTCTCTCCTTTCCAGATTCGGCTCCCGGGTTAAGAATTTCCTATATGACCTCGGCGTCTTCAAGCCCAAAACAGCTCCTCTCCCCGTCATCAGCGTCGGAAACATCGCCTTGGGAGGAACGGAAAAGACGCCGTTGGTCATGGAGCTTCTGTCCTGGCTCTTCGAAAAAGGACGCCGTCCCGCCCTTGTCTCCCGCGGTTACAAAGGCCGCTGGGAAAGAAAGGGCGGCGTGCTCTCTGACGGAAAACATAAATTTGGAACATGGGAGGAGGGCGGAGATGAACCCTTCATGGTCGCGCGGAGGTTTTCCCAGGCCGGAGTATTCGTGGGGAAGAACCGCTTATCTTCCTGCCATAAAGCTGCAGAATCCGGGTTCGACATTGCCGTCCTGGACGACGGGTTCCAGCACCGCCGTCTGCACCGAGACCTCGACATCGTCCTTTATTCCCCGGAGGAAAAAATCGGCCTCCGGGAACCTCTCCGGGCCCTCGAAAGGGCTGATATTCTTTTTATAAAAAAAGAAGCCTCAGCTTCGGAAGAGAAACAGAAGATTTCTCCCAGTTTTCCAAAGCCCATTTTCACCTATTGTGTCATCAGCAAAGGATTTTTTTCCCTTTGGAGCCAAGAGGAAGTGCCTAACGAGCTTCTCACAAAAAAGAAAATCCTCGCTTTCTGCGGGATCGCCCGACCCCAGAGGTTTTTTGCTCAAGTCCGGCAGGCGGGCCTCGAGGTGGCGCTTTCCCTAAGCTTCCCAGACCATCATTTCTACCCCCGCTCGTCCCCGGAAAAAATCATCCGCGCGTGCCGGGAAGTCGGCGCCGAGGCCGCCGTCACCACAGAAAAGGACAGCGTGAAAATAGCGGCTTATCACAGCCTCTTTGAAAATATTCCCGTCTATTACCTTAAAATCGGGCTGCAAATCGAGCCCGGGTTTTACAAGAAAATAAGCCCTCTTCTGGAAAAGACGGCGCAGCCTTAATGTCTATAAAAACTATAAAATTGATAGATATAGTAGTTTATGGCCTTTTCCGCTTCCTCCGCGGCCTCTTTTTCTTCCTGCCGCGAAGGCTCTGCCTTCTCCTAGGAGCCGCCTCAGGGACTTTGCTCTTTTGCGCGGATGGGCGGCATCGCCGGCTTGCCCTGGCCAATCTCGACAAGGCCTTCGGCAAGGAGATCTCCCCGGCCGAGCGCCGCCAAACCGCCGGGGATTCCTTTCAACATTTCGGCCGGGTGATGGCCGATAACCTCAAATGGACTCACTTGGGAGAATCGAAGCAGGATAAGCTCTTGACGATCGAGGGAGAGGAGTCCATCCGCCGGGCTCTCGACGAAGGCAAAGGCGTCCTCCTCTTTTCCGCTCATTTAGGGAACTGGGAGGTTGCCTCCTCGGCTATCTCAAAGATGGCCCGGCTCAGCGTCGTGGCCAGACCTTTGGATAACCGGCTCGTGGAAAAAGAGCTCGCCCGCTTCAGGGGCAGCCTGGGGGCCAGGGTTATCTCCAAGTTCCAGGCCGCCAAAACGATCCTTCAGTCTCTTCGCCAGAACGAGATTGTGGCCATCCTGATTGACCAGAACGTGCTGCGCAGCCAAGCCGTCTTTGTGGATTTTTTCGGGTTCCCCGCTGCCACAACTCCCAGCCTGGCCTCTTTTTATCTCCGCACCCACTCCCCTCTCATCCCGGTTTTTTGCTATCTGACGCCATCCTTGACCTACATCGTAAAGGTAGGCAAACCCCTCGAAATAGAACTAACGGGCGATTCGAAACAGGATGTGTTGAAAATCACCCAGTGTTCGACTAAGATTATTGAGGCTGAGATACGGAAACACCCGAGTTCGTGGTTTTGGTTCCATAACCGCTGGAAGACCCGGCCGGAAGGCGAAGCGGCCGCACGAGAATCAGCCGCTGGAGAAAAAGATGAGTGAAGAAAAGGTCATGAGGGAAAAGCGCTCTTTCGACGAGCTCAGGCCCATCAAGATTCAAACGGATTATCTGGACTATGCCGACGGCTCGGCCTTCATCGAAATCGGGAAGACGCGGGTCGTGGCCGCGGCCACGATCGAGGACAAAGCCCCGCCCTTTCTCAGGGGGATGGGGACAGGCTGGGTCACCGCTGAATACTCCATGCTCCCCCGCTCGACCGAAAAAAGAAGCGCCAGGGAAAGGACCCAAGGACGGATCTCTGGACGGACTCAGGAAATTCAGCGGCTCATCGGCCGGTCGCTCCGCGCCGTCACCGACCTCGCCATTCTGGGTGAAAGGACGATCATCATCGACTGCGACGTCATCCAGGCTGACGGCGGAACCAGAGTCGCTTCGGTCACAGCAGGCTGTGTGGCCCTGGCGCTGGCCCTGAAAAAATTGATGGACGAAAAAGCCATCGATGAAATGCCCCTCAAGCACCTCGTCTCCGGAGTCAGCGTCGGCATAGTCGGCGGCGAGATCCTTATCGACCTCGATTACGATGAAGATTCTCAAGCTGATATCGATATGAATGTGGTGGAAACCGACAGAGGCCAGCTCGTGGAAGTCCAGGCGACAGCCGAGAAGGAGCCTTTTTCGAGGAAAGAGCTGATGGACCTTCTGCGCCTGGCCGACAAGGGCATCAAAGAGCTCATCCAATTCCAGAAAGCGGCCCTCAAGAAAAAAAGCCTCCTTTTCATAGCTTATGGGTAAAAGGAGAGAGGAATGAAAAGAATTCTCGTTACCGGAGGAGCGGGCTTTCTCGGAAGCCACCTCTGTGAATACCTTCTCGAGCAAGGCGAAGATGTAGTCTGCATCGACAATTTCTTCTCGGGCAACAAGGACAACATCCGCCATCTTTTCTATCATCCGTATTTCGAACTGATCCGCCACGATGTCATCCATCCGCTCTTTATCGAGGTCGACCAGATCTATCATCTGGCCTGCCCGGCCTCTCCGATTCATTACCAGCACAACGCGATCAAAACCGTCAAGACCAATGTCATGGGCACGATCAACATGCTCGGCCTGGCTAAGAGGATCAAGGCCAGGATCCTGCTGGCCTCCTCATCGGAAGTTTACGGCGACGCCAAGGTCCACCCTCAGAAGGAAGATTATTGGGGAAACGTCAACCCGATCGGGGTGCGCAGCTGTTATGATGAGGGGAAGAGAGTGGCCGAAACCCTGATGATGGACTATTCGCGGCAGAACAATGTCGATATCAAGATCACCCGGATCTTCAATACCTACGGCCCCCGGATGGCCATCGATGACGGCCGGGTTGTCAGCAACTTCATCGTCCAAGCCCTCAAGGGAGAGAAACTCACCGTCTACGGGGACGGAAAACAGACGCGCTCCTTCTGCTATGTGTCCGACCTCATTTCGGCCCTCTTGAAGATGATGAACGCCGAAAATTTCAAGGGGCCGGTCAATATAGGAAACCCTGCGGAATTCACTGTCCTTGACCTGGCCAAGAAGATCGTGAAGCTCACGGGCAGTCCGTCAAAAATTGTCTTCAAGCCTTTGCCTTCGGATGATCCAGTCCGGCGCTGTCCCGACATCTCCCTGGCCAAGGAAAAACTAAGTTGGGAGCCGCGTGTCGCGCTGGAAGAGGGGCTGCTCAAGACGATTGAGTATTTCCGGGAAAAATTGAGCCAACAAAAGCGGCCGGGAGATTAACCTGAAGCTTTCCGTCGTCATTCCCGTCTTCAATGAGAGGAAGACCATCGAAGAGATTCTCCGCCGCGTCCAGGCTGTGGATGTGGGCATGGAAAAAGAGGTCATCGTTGTCGATGATTGCTCGAGTGACGGCACTCGTGAGCTTCTCCAGGAGCTCGCCTCGTCCCAGGTCAAGGTTCTTTTCCACGAGAAAAATATGGGCAAGGGCGCGGCTCTGCACACCGGGTTTGCCAAAGCCGAAGGCGATATCGTGCTTGTTCAAGATGGCGATTTGGAGTATGACCCGAGGGAGTACTCCAAACTTCTCGAGCCCATCCTGGACGGCAGGGCCGACGTGGTCTATGGAAGCCGCTTTCTCGGCGGGCCTCACCGGGTGCTCTTTTTCTGGCACTACGCGGGGAACAAACTGCTGACCGCTTTCTCCAACATGCTCTCCAACTTGAACTTAACGGATATGGAGACCTGTTACAAAGTCTTTAAAAAAGAAGTGCTTCAGAAAATCCAGCTTAAATCGAAGAGATTCGGGTTTGAACCAGAGATCACGGTGAAACTAGCCAAATTGAAATGCCGCATATATGAAGTCCCCATCTCTTACTCGGGAAGGCTTTATGAGGAGGGGAAGAAAATCGGCTGGAAAGACGGCGTCGCCGCCCTCTTCCACCTCATCCGCTTCAGGTTCTTCAACTGAGCTCAAAATTAGTCAAAATTAGGGACGGTTCTCGTTGAGAACCGTCCCTAATTCTTACTTCGACTTGACTTTGCCCGGCCATAAATATATTATTTTTATTCAAGTTAGCGCCCCAAACCAACCCAGGCTGTGGAGTGATAAGAAAGAGGACAAACTGTCTCAAGAAGGGGAATCATACACCCGAATCATCCCTGCCTGGAAAGGCTTGATTCGAAGGAGGTCATCATGAGCCTTGTCTCCTGGCTTATTTTAATCGGCGTCATCGTTGTCGTCTTAGCACTCATCATTCTCATCATGGCCAAACAGTACAAGAAGGTCGGGCCGAATGAAGTCCTGATCATCTCCGGAGGAAGAAAGAAGACAGTCACCGAGCCTGACGGGACAAAAATCAAAGTCGGCTACAGGTATCGCCTGGGTGGCGGGACTTTTGTCATCCCCTTTGTGGAAACCGTCTACAAGCTGCCCATGGATGTGATCACCCTGAACATCAAAACGCCGGAGGTTCTCACTCGCAGCGGCGTCCCGATCATGGCTGAGGCCACGGCTCAGGTTAAGGTCGACTCCTCGGATTCTGCCATCCGCCTGGCGGCCGAGCAATTTTTAAGCCTGGGCAAAGAGGGGATCCGCGACGTTTCCATGAACGTCCTCGAAGGGCATATGAGGGAGGTCATCGGGACGATGACGGTGGAAGAGATCTACCGGGGCAGACAGGAATTCTCCGCAAAAGTGAACGAGGCCATCCGGACAGATTTCGCCCGGATGGGCCTGGTGATGCTCTCGTTCGCCCTCAAGGATATCAGCGACACGCAGGGATACCTTGATTCCTTGAGTAAGCCACAGATAGCAGCAGCCAAGAGGGACGCGGCTATCGCTGAAGCCGAGACGCAAAAAGAATCCATTATCAAATCCTCCCAGGCCCGGAAAGAGGGAGAAGTCGCCCGCCTGGCGGCCGAGGCCCTCATCGCCAAAGCGCAGTGGGAAAACGAGGCCAAAAAATCCGAGTCCCAGGTTGCGGTCAACCAGAAAAAGGCCCAGGCAGATTTTTCCTACGAGCTGGAGCGCTACCGCCTGAGCCAGCAGATCAAGAAAGAAGAAGCCAAGATGAAGGCCATCGAGAAAGAAGAATCCATCAAGATCGAAGAGCTGGAAATCGCCCGCCGCGAGAAGGAACTCGAAGCCAGCGTCATGAAGCCTGCTGATGCCCGCAAATACCAGATCAAGGCCGAAGCCGAAGCCGAGGAATACAGGATTCAGACAGAAGCCAAAGGAAAGGCGGAGGCCCTCCGACTCGAAGGAGAGGCCGAAGCTGACCTGATAAAAAAGAAGGGCACGGCAGAGGCTGAGGCTATGATGAAGAAGGCCCAGGCCTGGGACAAATATAATCAGGCTGCGGTCCTGGAAATGTATCTCAAGACTTTGCCTGAGCTGGCCAAGGCTATCTCCGAGCCGCTCTCCAAAGTCGACAAGATCGTTATCGTGAGCGGCGGCGACAAAAGCTTAGGGACAACAAAGATCACCGCCCAGGTGGCGGAGATTCTCTCCCAGATGCCGGAGGTCGTGAAGTCTTTGACGGGCGTCGACCTGAAGAAATACTTCAAAGAGAAGTTTTCGCCCGAAGAGAAAGAAGAGAAATAACCGCTCGCGAAAGATAGGCCCATCATGATTTCAGAAAAAGTCAATCAAATCGGCGCATCTCCAACGCTTAAAATAACAGCCAAAGCCAAGGCCATGAAGGCCGAGGGGATCGATATCATCGACCTCAGCGTGGGAGAGCCGGACTTTCCCACACCCGAGAATGCCAAAGCGGCCGGCATTCGAGCCATCGAGCAAAATTTCACCAAATATACAGAGAATGAGGGCACACCCGCCCTAAAACGAGCCGTCATCGCGCGGATGAAAGAGGATTTTGGGATCAGTTATGAACCCAATGAAGTGATCATCTCGCCGGGGGCCAAGGCCTCTCTTTTTCTCATCGTCCAGACCCTCATCAATGAAGGCGAAGAAGTGATCATCCCGGCGCCGTACTGGGTGACGTACCCCCAGTCCATCATCCTGGCCAAGGGCAAGCCGGTCATCATCCCGACCAAAGAAGAGAATGGTTTTCGCTTGACACCTGAAGAGCTCAAGGCGGCCATCAATCCGTCCACCAAAGCGGTCATCATCAATAATCCCTCCAATCCCACAGGGGCCGCTTACACGAAGGCCCAGCTCGAAGCCCTGGCCGAGGTCATCCGGGGCGAAGATATCTATGTCATCGCCGACGAGATCTACGGCAAGCTCATCTTCGATGATTTTCATTTCGTCAGCTTTGCGTCTTTGGGAGAGGACATCAAAAAGAAGACGATCGTTGTCAACGGCGTCTCCAAATCCTACTCCATGACCGGCTGGCGCATCGGATTCGCTCTTGGGCCTGCGGAAATCATAAGCGGAATGGCCAAAATCCAGAGCCACTCTACCTCCAACGCCTGCTCTATCTCCCAGCAGGCCAGCCTGGAAGCCTTAAGCGGCCCTCAACATGAAGTCTCGCGGATGGCGGCGGAATTCCAGAGGAGGCGGAATTACTGCCTGATGCGGCTCAACGCCATCCCCAACATATCCTGTTTCAAGCCGCAGGGCGCTTTCTACCTCTTCCCCAATTTCTCCTCCTATTACGAGAAAGAGGCCAACGGCATTCTCATTCGCAACTCCTATGGGATGGCTTACTATCTCCTGAAAGAGGCCAAGGTGGCAATCGTCCCCGGCGATTCGTTCGGGGCCGACCAGTACATCCGCCTTTCCTACGCCACCTCCATGGCAAACTTGGAAAAAGGGATGGACAGGATCATCGAAGCTGTGTCCAAGCTTAAAACGCCCAAAAAGGTCAAACGTATCGCCCTCAATAACACCATGACCCGGGTGAAAAAATCCGTGCCGGTAGATTCTACCGTAAACCTCAAGATGAGGGACGCCCTCGTCGGCGAGATGGAAAGCCGCCTCACCCCCGAAAACTATTTCGAGTGGAACGCCAATATCAACGGCGTCATCGTTCAACTACGAACAAACGTCTCCCATCTTTATGATTTCTGGGTGGAGAACTGGTATCCCGCGCAAATCGAGGCGGATTTAGAGCCCCACGGGATCATCTATGCCGTCGATGGAATTGCCGGGCGTGAACCCCGCGTTTTCTATAATTCCGAGTGCAAAACCGGCATCGTCGTCAATACCGATAATTACGGCCCGCTGCGCAGTCTGGCCCTCGGCCTGGTCATGGATGTCTCCGAAAGGCTTTTCGGTGTCCACGGCGTCCGGGGCATGTCCGCAGATGTCGAAGGCAAGGGCCTTATCCTCGTCGGCCCGCCCGGAACGCGGAAGACCGAGCTGTTCTTCGCGCTTCTTGAGGACAAGCGTTTTCGGCTTCACTCTAATGACATCGTCTTTGTCCGCCACACAGGCGGACAGGCGCTGGCTGACTGCGTCGAAAGGAAGCTCTATATCCCCACGAATACCGTCGAATCTTTTCCGCGCCTTGCCCCGCTATTTGACGCCAGCCGATGCGAAAACGTCATCACGCACAAGGAAGACTGCAAGGATGCTGAATGCCTTCGCTTGGATGACTGCCGTCTCGACCGGGGTTCGCCATTCTGCTATAAGGCTTCCAAGGAAGCCCATGTCATGCTCGATCCTTACTGGATCGGCGGGAAAGGGGCGCACACCAAACGGACGGCCCTGCGCTGGGTTTTTATCCTCCGCTGCGATACCTTATCGCCGGCGACGGTCAAGCTCGAAAAAGCTGAGGCCTTGCGCATCCTCGAAGCCGGAGAAAGCGCGGGCATGAAGAAAAGCCTCAGCCCTTCCAAACCGCAGCCTTATTACAACCCTCATCTTTTGTTCACCACAGAGGAACATCTGGAGATTCAGCGGAATTTCTACGGCCGCCTGCTGGACGGAACAACTTGTTATCTATTCAATAGCGGAGTGGCCGGAGTTGACCAGTTGAAACAGATTATCCTGGGCGAGGAATAACGATTTCCCCTCACGTCCTCGCGAGGATGAGCCGAAGCCGCGAGCGAAGCGTGGCGGGCAGCGACGTGGCGATCCGACGAAGTCGTTGCGAGACCTCTTGGCCGAAGCAATCTCAGTGTGGGATTGCCACGGCCCTCCGGGCCTCGCAATGACAATTTCCATTACTGCGCTCATACATCCTTGTCCCCCAGCCTTTCTTCTAATTCCTGGGCGAGGAGATGAAGAAGCAGGAGATGGACCTCCTGGATGCGTGGGGTGCTCTTGGAGGGGACATCAAGAAGGTAATCCGATAGAGGCCCGAGTTTTCCGCCTCCGTCCCCGGTAAGAGATACTGTCAAAAGCTTCATCTTCCTGGCGATTTTCAAAGCCTCAACAATGTTGGGAGAAGTCCCGCTTGTCGAGAGGGCCAAGGCGATATCTCCCCTATCGCCAAGAGCTTCAATTTGGCGGCTAAAAATATTGTCGAAAGAAGAATCATTGCCGATGGATGTGAGTGTCGATGTGTCTGTGGTCAGGGCGATTGCCCGGAGGGGTTTTCTTGTCTTGGCGAACCTGTTCACGAGCTCGGCGGCGAAATGCTGCGCCTCAGCGGCGCTCCCTCCGTTGCCTAAGACAAGAATCTTATGGCCGGCTTTCAGGCTTTCCTCTAAGGCGCTAGCCGCATTTTCAAAAAGCGCGGTCTTTCCCTTGAAAAAATTTTCGATAACCCGGTTTAGCTCCTTACTTATATCAGAATAAGCCATTCTTAGCTCCTTCACCAGAATTTCCCATTAATCCTTCAGCCCTGATTCGATAATGCCTTTTACTCTATCCATCAACACCGGCATGGTCGTCAAATCGTAGCCTTGAACAGAGACCGGTGGGTGGAAATGCACACTGACTTTGCCTCTTTTAGCAAACAGAGTCCCTCGCGGCATAAGTTCATACGTCCCTCTGATGCTGATGGGAGCGATGGCGGCCTGGCTTTCTAGGGCGAGAAAAAAGCCACCTCGCTTGAAAGTCTGGATTTGGCCGTCCCTACTCCTTGTCCCCTCGGGGAAGATGAGGAAGGAATAGCCTCTTTCGCGCATCAGGCGGGCGGCCTTATCGATGCTCTTTTTTCCGCCCCGGATGCTTTTGCGGTCAACGGGGACAAATCCCACATATCTCATCCCCTGGCCAATAACCGGGATGCGAAAGACCTCCTTCTTAAGGATGACCCTTATGGACTGTGGAATGAGCATGAAGAGCATCGGACCGTCCAGGAAGCTCAGGTGGTTGGCCACAAAAACATAGGGCGATTTTTTTTCGACTTTTTCGACACCTGAAACTTCGATCTTGATCCCCAATATCTTAGACCCGAGATGAACGGCCCATTTGCTGAGTCCGAGGAGCGGCTCGCGGATCCCAAACGGGAAAAAGACAAGAAGAAGGATAAAGAGGAAGAGCGTTAAGATGATATAAATCAGGAGAAGGAAGATTGTCCTCATCTTCAGTTGCCAAGATTATACCATAATCAGAGGATATTGTGACTAACCTCCAAAAAGCCCAGGCGGAGAAGGAAACTCAGAAGGATATTCAAGAATAAGAATTTAATTGAGCTTGAAAGTGTACAAGTTTTTTTATGTAATATAAAAGAATAATAAAGATCATGACGGGGAAAAAAGCTGGTGTTCCTCTCCCAGTCATTTTAGCCTCTGTCTTCGTCTTTGTCTTCTGTAATCTGTTCTCCTATTTTGTTTTTAACCATATTCCCCATGTCCATGATGAGATCGATTATCTTTTCCAGGCGAAATTGTTCAGATCGGGCCGCCTCTTCGCGCCGTCTCCCTGCGCTAAAGAAGCTTTTGACTTTCCTCACATGATCAACAACGGCAGGTGGTACAGCCAATATACTCCCGGCTATCCGTTTTTATTAACGCTGGGCCTTATCAAGCTTTACTCCAAGGAATTCGAGGCCTTCCTGGACAGACTGTATGAGCAAAACAACTTTGCGGATGTCGATGCCGATCGATTGCAGGAACTGGGCATCTCTTATAAAAAAATGGATAATTTTAAAGATGCCGCCTTTTGTTTTGAAGCAGCCCTCCAGGTGGAAAACGACCCGGAAACGAGAAGAACCCTGCTCCAGCTACTTATTCCCTGTTACCAAAAATCAGGGCAAATGGATGAGGCCAAAAATATACTTGATTTTATGGAAAAGGTAAGTTTTGATGAAAGAAAATTATACTCGGTCTTCCCTGAAAGAGGCTTTTAATTGCGCTGCTTAAGATTCACAAAGGAGAAAGAGGATTGGGTATGAAAAAGAAAGAAGTATTTTTTCTTGCGCTATTAAGTTGCGCTCTTGCGGCCATCCCTTTCTTGGTCGTCAAATACCCGCCCATGACTGATCTCTCTCAGCACGTTGCGCAAGTTCGGCTCTTTGCTGAGGCG
>CAZKEW010000034.1:3176-15796 GCA_964551885.1 uncultured Eubacteriales bacterium | reverse complement strand
GCCCAGAAGTACCATTTCTTCAAAAAGATTTCTGCATCTTGGGCCTCATGGTTCCCGGGGTTCGACAGTAAAAGGCATATTTTGAGCCATTTTCCGCGCTAAGTTCTTTATTATCAACACCCGATCTATTAGTCAAGCCGAAAAGCCGTAGGCATGCGATTTTATTATAATGTATTGACAAACAACGTAGAATATGGTTATAATATAGGCATGTATGTAAGAACGATCTCCCGGAAAAACAAGGACGGCTCGGTTACGACCTATGTCCAGCTCGCCCATAATATCCGCGATCCCGAAAGCGGCTTTGCCAGAGCCCAAGTGCTCTATACCTTCGGACGAGCCGATTCCCTGGATGTCGAGGCGCTCCGGCGTCTGGTCCGGAGCCTGTGTCGTTTCATCTCTCCCGAGGATGCTCTGGCTGCTCAGGCCTCTTTGAACGGGGCAACGCTTCTGAAGTTTGTCCGGAGTGTGCCGCTGGGCGGCGCCTATCTTCTGCGCCGCCTCTGGGAACGATTGGGTTTGGAGGGCGTGCTCCGGAAAGCCCTTGATAAACGAGACTTTATCTTTGCCGTGGAGTGGGCCATTTTTGCCATGGTCGCCAACCGCGCTCTGGCGCCGGACTCCAAGCGCGGGGTGGAGGAATGGGTGAGAGAAGACGTTGCTTTGGGCAGCCCGGAGCCGATCTCGCTCCAGCATCTGTACCGGGCGATGGACTTTCTCCTGGATAATGAGGAGCGGATCCAGAAGGAAGTCTTCTTTGCCACAGCCGATCTTTTTAACCTGGAAGTTGATCTTCTCTTTTTCGACACCACGACGACGTATGTGGAGTCGGAGGAGGAAGAGGGACTCCGTCAGCGCGGCCATTCCAAGGACAAGCGGCCGGATCTTCCCCAAATCGTCATCGGCCTGGCCGTGACCAAAGAAGGTTTGCCCGTTCGTTCTTGGGTCCTGCCCGGCAACACCCAGGACATGACGACCGTGGAGCGGATCAAAAAAGACCTCCTCGGGTGGAAGCTTTCGCGCTGTGTGTGGGTCATGGATCGGGGGATGAATAGCCGAGAGAACCGGATCGCTCTTCAGAGCGCGGGCGGGCATTACATTCTGGGCGAAAAGCTTCGCGACAACCAAGAGGCTCACAAAGAAGCGCTGTCCTTCAAGGGGCGCTATAAGAAGGTCCGGGAGAACCTGGAGGTCAAGGAGATCGTTGTCGGGAACGGGGAGCGTCGCCGTCGCTTTGTCCTCGTTTTTAATCCCGAACAGGCCAAAAAAGACCAGGCCACGCGGGAGCGGACGCTCCAGAGGATCGAAGAAGAGCTGGCCGCGCTTCAAGATCAAACAGGGAAGGCCCACACCAAGGCGGTCTGCGCGCTTCTTTCTCACCGGACGATGGGCCGCTACCTCCGCCAGACCAAAACCGGACACCTGCGGATCAATCAAGCCAAAGTCCATGAAGAAGAGACGCTCGACGGCAAGTATTTGCTGTCCACCTCCGACGACACTCTTTCCGCGGAAGATATCGCTCTCTGCTACAAGCAGCTCATGGAGGTGGAGCGGGCGTTCCGGACCCTGAAAACGACACTCGAGCTCCGGCCTCTCTATCATCGCAAGGACGAACGGATCCGCGCTCATGTGTTGCTCTCTCATCTGGCCCTCCTTCTTGTCAGGATCGCGGAGCGGGAGACGGGGATGTCCTGGGACGTGATTCGCTCCCATATGGAGCGGCTACATCTTGGGGAATTTTCCTCAAAAGATGGGCGTATTATCCAACGGACGGAGATCACCCCAGACCAATCTAACATTCTGAAAAAGCTTGAGATAGCGGCTCCGCCGGCCTTCTCCAAGGTCGGTTTGAGCACCTAAAACCGTAGGCACACACGAAAAATCCGACTTTCTTCTAACCCCTTGATATCTATAGATTAAGCCGAACTTGTTTGCCTACGACTGTCGAACCCCGGTATTAGATGGGGACGGTTCTCCGGGAGAACCGTCCCCGTTAAACTCGCAATGACAATAATATCAATACTCTCTCTTTTTATCGGCAAATCTGGGGTTATTATGGCGTGCCTTCGAGTTCACACCCCGAGCGGCTCTTGCCAATTGCCCGGAAAAAGTGTAAATTCTTAAAAGCGAGGAGGAGCCATGAAAAGTCATGCTGCAAAAATGAAAAAGGCTTTTCGTGTCGGGTTTGTTTGTCTCCTTTTCCTGGGGAGCCTAACTCTTGAGGCCGGCCAGCCTAAGATTAAATTTAAAGAAGAGGCCAGGAATTTCGGCAAGGTAAAGCAGGGCGTGGTTTTAGCCTATGAATTCGTCTTCACCAACGAGGGAGATGCCACCCTCGTCATCCAGAAAGTCTCGACCACCTGCGGCTGCACCGCGGCGCTGGCCTCTGAAGAGAAAATAGCTCCGGGAAAAGAAGGGAAAATCGAGATCAAGTTTGATACCAGGGGTTATGGCGGCATAGTCAGCAAATTGATCTACGTGGATTCTAACGACCCCGCAGCGCCGCGCAAACAACTGGAGGTTTCGGCGGACATCGAGGTTCCTCCCCAGGCGAAAATTGATATCGATCCTTATAACTATGATGCCGGGTTGGTGGTTGAGGGCGAGGAAATAAAAGCGAACCTAAAAATCATGAACAAGGGCGAGCTGGAGTTGCGGGCTGAGTTCAACCACCGCAATGCGACGTATTACGTAGGAGGAAAGCCTGCGCCTACGCCTCTTAAGATCGCGGCGGGAAAGGAAGTTATGGTCGAGATTAAGATCCCCACCCAGACCAGGATGGGCGTGGTAAGAGAATATGTCCTGATCAAATCCAATGACCCGATGCGTTCGACGCTTTCCCTTTATTTGAGCGGGTACATTATCACCAAGGAGCAGCTCAAGGAGCTTTTCGCCAGGTACAAGGATATTCTTCGCTGAGAAATTGAGGTGATCCTTTTGGGAAATTTTCTGGCCGCTCTGGCCAGGATAATCCATCTTGTATTGATGCTTTATCTCTGGGTGATCATCATCCGGGCTGTTCTCTCTTGGGTCAATGTTCCTTCTTTGTATCCGGTGGCCCTGGTTTTCTATCGCCTCACCGAACCTGTGCTCCGGCCTTTTCGCCGGCTCGTTCCGCCCCGCAAGCTGGGCGGCGTTGACATCAGTCCTATCATCGTCGGCCTTTTGATCGTGTTCATCGATTCCTTCTTGGTCAGCTCTCTGGCTCTCTATGCCCAGCAGCTTCTTCGGGAAGCCAAGATTTATTTTTAGCGGCTTTTGCTGCAGTTAAGAGCTATATTTAATGGACAGGGAGAGACAAATAGAAATAGAAAGATCAAAAAAGAGTTAAACACCCTGAATTACTGATAGAACAATGTCATCGCGAGCGAAGCACGGTGATCTGACCCGAAGGGTCATCTTCGAGGTCTCGCGACGACTTCGTCGGATTGCCCAACACCCTTCAGATGCTCGCATGTATGAAACGGAAGCCAATGATTTCCGTTTCTATCGGAAATTCTGGGTTAACAAGAAAAGAAAAGAGAAAAAAGAAAGAAGATAAATAGCAAAAAGGAAAAGCGCATGGATGCCTACAACCTGGTGAGTTTGGCAGGTATTTTCATCCTGATGGGATTCGCCTGGCTGCTTTCGGCTAACCGGAAGGTCGTCAACTGGAGGGTGGTTTTCTGGGGGATCGGCCTGCAGTTTCTTTTTGCCTTTTTCATCTTCGTCGTTCCCGTGGGAACACGATTTTTCCTGTTTGTCAACAATGTTGTGGTCAAAATCCTCAACACCGCCACCGCCGGGACGCGTTTTATTTTTGGCCGGCTGGCCTTGCCTCCGGGCACAACCAACGAGGCGGGCGAAACGTCACTCGGCTCTTTCCTGGCCTTCCAGGGCCTGGCCACGATCATCTTTTTTGCGGCGCTGATCGGCGCTCTTTACTATTTGGGCGTTATGCCCTTTTTTGTCCGGCTTTTCGCCCGGATATTCACCCGGCTGATGAGGGTCAGCGGGGCAGAGTCGCTCTGCGTTTCGAGCGAAATCTTTGTCGGCGTCGAATCCTCGCTCATTGTCAAGCCCCATCTCGCCGAAATGACGCGCTCGGAGCTGGCCACGATTCTCACCGCCGGGATGGCCACCATCGCCTCGACAGTCCTCGCCGTCTATGTCTTTTATCTCCAGAACCTGATTCCGACCATTGCTGGTCACCTCGTCTCAGCCTCGTTTCTTTCGGCGCCCGCAGCTCTGGTCATGTCCAAGCTCTTGATGCCCGAGACGGAGAAGCCGAAGACGCTGGGAATAGACGTCAAGCCCCATTACGAGAAGGAAGATAATTTGATCATGGCTGTGATTAATGGCGCGGGGAATGGGCTTCGGCTCCTCGGCGGAATCATCAGCCTGCTGCTGGCCTTTCTCGGCATCTTAGCTCTGCTCGACCTTGTCCTCGGCTGGTTTGGAGGCTACCTGAACACCTGGTTCGGCTGGAACCTGGAATGGTCCTTCAAAGCGCTCTTGGGCTATATTTTTTATCCCTTCACTCTCATCCTGGGCGTTCCGCCGGCTGATGCCCTTTCCATCGCCAGGGTTATAGGCGAGAGGACGGTGGCGACAGAGGTCGCTTCCTATCAAGACCTGGCTCAACTCCTGGCGCAGAACGCCTTGCTCTACCCGCGCTCAGCCTTGATTGCTTCCTACGCCCTTTGCGGGTTTGCCCACGTGGCCTCGCTGGCCATTTTTGTCGGAGGAATAGGATCTCTGGCTCCGAGCCGGTATAAGGACCTCTCCCGTCTCGGGTTCAGAGCGCTCCTTGCGGCCACGCTGGCCTGCCTCATGACAGCGGCCGTCGCCGGGACGTTCTTCGCGGGAGGGTCGATTTTGTTGGGGAAATAACTCAGATTAAAAATGAAAAGTGGTATTGCGTTCATTCGCATTAAGTGTTCGCAAAAAGTGAACATTATAAAAAAGTGAACTTAAAATGGACAGAATTAAAAGAAACACAGAAGAGGAACTCTTCCACCTGGCCATAGAGGCATTTAGGAAGAATGTTCCGGTGTTGACTGAGATTGAGACGTTAACACAGGAACCAGCCTAGACGACTGGATTCCGGCCAGACTTGCTAATACAAACGCAATTAATGCTATTACGTAGTCATTGCGAGCGACCATCGGGAGCGAAGCAATCTAAGCCTGTTAAGTTGAGATTGCTTCGTCACCTCGTTCCCCGCAATGACACTTTACTTAATGCGTTTGTATTAATACGGATGGCATTGCAGGGTCTTGTTTCTTTATATAAAATGTAAACCCCCTTTACCTCCAAAATTTCTTTGAAGCTCTTTGATAGGAGTTTCGATGCCTAAATCCAGATTTTTTTAGGAGCTATAAGCTTTCCCGCGATTTGCATAAACCGGTCAACCTCCTTATAATCAATACAAAAAGTTTTGCTCATATTATCTTTTTAAGAAAGGAGTAAGAGAGATGAAAGGCTTCTTGAAAAATATTCTCTGGCCGACAGACTTTTCCCGCGAGGCTCGGGAGGCTCTCCTCTATGCGGATGCCTTTGCCAAGACATTCGACGCCCGGATCACGGCTCTTCATGTCGCGCCCGACCTTTCGCTGGCGCTCTACGAGGACTCGCCGGTCATCCAGCAAGAGCTTATTCGCCGGATGGACGCTTCAAAAAAAGACGCCCAGGCCAAACTCCAATCCAGCGGCAAGAAAAAAGGCATTTCTTTCCGCAAGATTGTCGTGACCGAAGGCTCGGCGGCGAAAAAAATTATCGCGACGGTTGAGAAAGAAAAGGTGGATCTGATCGTCATGGGTAAAAGAGGGCAATCATTCGTGGAGAAGATCCTCATCGGCAGCGTGGCCAATCATGTCCTGCGGCACTCGCCTGTTCCTGTGCTCGTGACGAAGAAAAGGAGGCAGAAATTCAAGGTCAAGAAGATCCTGGTGCCCACGGATTTCACCAAGGGAGAAGATGTGGAAAGGGATTTTGCCTGGAAGCTGGCCAAAGGCTTCGGCGCCTCGCTTACCCTCCTGTATGTCCTCGAGCTCTATGGACATGATTTTCGGATGGTGGACAAGATGTTCCCGGCTGTCCTCGAGAAATTCAAAAAGAGAGCAAAAAAGGAGGGGAAGGGCGTCGCTGTTTCGGAAGAAATGACGCGGGCGATCAATGCAGCTATAGGGATTGAAGATTACGCCCGGACGCACCGTTATGACTTGATTGTCATGGCCACATGCGCCAGCCGGCTGGGCCGCTTCTTTCTGGGGAGCACGACAGAAAAAGTCATTTCCTCGACCGACCTTCCCGTTTTTGCCATTCCTCCCAAGTTCTATTGAGTGAAGGTGCAAGACAAAAAGGTCCTCTGGGTTGCGCTGAACCTGGTTCTGTCTGATAACTTAAGGGCGGCTAAAAAAACTGTCGAATATTTCCCCGGTCTAACTGATATTTTTCGGGCGTCGCCCAAAGACCTCGTCGCTTTAGGTTTAAAGGAGGAAGAAGCCCAAGAGCTCTCCTCTCCCGGGCTCATGGAGAAAGCTTCCCGTGTCCTCGCCAGAGCCGAGAAAAAGGGCCACTCGGTGCTCACCCTTGAGGATGAAAAGTATCCTGAAAGCTTGAGAGAAACCTTCGACCCTCCGTTCGTCCTCTACTGTGCCGGAAGGCCGGAGGTTTTGAATGAGCTGGCGATCTCTGTTGTCGGATCCCGAAACCCGACCCCTTACGGGAGGGCAGTGGCGGAGAAGTTAGCGCAGGACCTGGCGGCCGTCGGCTTGGTGGTGGTGAGTGGAATGGCGCGAGGAATCGATTCCATTGCCCATTGGGGAGCGCTTAAGGAAGGGAAAACCGTGGCCGTTTTAGGCTCAGGACTTGAGAATATTTATCCGAAGGAAAACCGCGCGCTTTTCCGGAAAATTGCCGAGGGCGGCGCCGTCGTCACTGAGTTCCCTCTCGATTCGCCGCCCCTGGGGTTTCATTTTCCTTTGCGGAACAGGATCATCAGCGGCCTCTCTCTGGCCGTCGTGGTCGTCGAGGCGTCGCGAAAAAGCGGGGCGCTCATCACCGCCCGCCTGGGTTTGGAGCAAAACCGGGAGGTCATGGCCGTTCCTGGAAACATAACTTCCGACCTCAGCCAGGGAGCGAATTGGCTGATCAAAACAGGAGCAAAGCTTGTAGAAACATGGGAAGATGTGGTAGAAGAACTCCCTTGTCACTTGCGGGAAAGGTTTTTCTCCCGCAGGAAAGAGGAAAAAAAGAGTTTGCCCGAAATGAGCCCGGCGGAGAAAAGACTTTTTGACGGCCTCAAACCGGATGAGCTCACCCATATCGATGAGCTTATCGAGCGGAGCGATGCCTCTGTCTCCGAAATCCTTGCTCTCCTGCTCAACTTGGAGCTCAAGGGGCTGGTTCACCAGGCTCCGGGAAAGCACTTTCAGAGGAGTCTCTAAATGCAGAAATCTCTTGTCATTGTCGAATCGCCCGCCAAAGCGATGACCATCAACCGCTACCTGGGCTCAGGTTATCTCGTCAAGGCTTCCTTGGGGCATGTCCGGGACCTTCCCAAGAGCAGCCTGGGCGTTGACGTCGAGCACGATTTTGCCCCCCGCTATGTCGTTATTCCTGAGAGAAAAAAGACTGTTGCGGAATTGCGGAGAATCGCCAAAGATAGCGCGGCTGTCATCCTGGCCGGTGACCCGGACCGCGAAGGCGAGGCGATCTGCTGGCATCTGAGTTCGCTTCTCGAAAAAAGCAACCCGAACATCCGGCGGGTTCTCCTCCACGAGATCACAAAAAAGGCTGTCGAAGAGGCATTTGAGAACTTGGGGGATATGGACCAGAACAAGATCAAAGCTCAGCAGACGCGGCGGATCCTGGACCGGCTCGTCGGGTATCTCATCAGCCCGCTCTTGTGGAGAAAAATCGGCAAGGGGTTGAGCGCCGGCCGAGTGCAGTCGATCGCCCTGAGGCTCATCTGCGAGAGAGAAAAAGAAATCAAAAATTTTGTGCCTGAAGAATATTGGTCCATTAGAGCCCATCTCGAAGCTTCCGAGCCGCCGTCTTTCAAAGCCGGCCTCGTCAAGGTTGATGGGAAGAAAGCGAAAGTCGGAGATGGAATAAAAGCTCAGGAAATCGTCGACGAGCTGAGGCGGACGCCGTTCGTCCTCGAGGGGATCAAGGTTCAAGAGAAAAATCGCCATCCCGGCCCTCCCCATATCACCAGCACGCTCCAGCAGGATGGTTTTCGCCTGCTCCGATTCCCCGTCAGGAAGACGATGTCCATCGCCCAAAAGCTGTATGAAGGCCTTCCCATCGGCGAGCGCGGCCTGGTGGGCCTGATCACGTACATGCGCACGGATTCGGTCCGCATTTCCAACAGCGCCATCTCCTGGTCGAGACAATACATCGAGACCAACTATTCCAAGGACTATGTGCCGGCCAAACCACGGATTTTCAAGAACAAGAAAAAAGCGCAGGATGCCCACGAAGCCATTCGGCCCACTTCTGCCGATCTTCCTCCTTCCGCGGTGAAGCCTTATCTCCGCAAAGAAGAGTACGACCTTTACAGCCTCATCTGGAACCGCTTTCTCGCCTCACAGATGAGCCCCGCCAGAGTGGAGGAGACGGAATTTTCCATCCGCGCCTCCAAATACCATTTCAAAGCCAAGGGAGAGGTCATTCGGTTTGACGGCTATTTAGTTCTCTATCCCAGCCTGAAGAAGGAAGGTGAGGTTTTGCCCAAAGCCCGGGAAGGAGAAGAGCTGCGGCTCCTGGACATCGAGTCCAAGCAGAATTTTACCCAGCCTCCTCCCCGGTACACCGAAGGGAGCCTGGTGAAAGAACTCGAGGCCAAGGGCATCGGCCGTCCGAGCACCTACGCGCCGATCATCACAACGTTGCAGGACCGCGTCTATGTGATCAAGGAACAGGGGAAGTTCATTCCTACGGACCTGGGCATGTTTGTCACAGACTTCCTCGTGGCTCATTTTGCCGATTTGATGGAGGTCAAGTTCACGGCCCTCATGGAAGAGGAGCTGGACAGGATCGGCGAAGGCGAGCGCGACTGGCTGGAATCGCTGCGAAGGTATTATTCTCTGCTCAATCAAGACCTGGCCAAGGCCAATGAAGCCAAGAGCATAAGAGCAGAGGGCATTCCTATTGAGGAAAATTGCCCTCGCTGCGGCCGCCCCTTGGCAATCAGGGATGGCCGGTTCGGGCGTTTTAAGGCCTGTTCGGGCTATCCTGAATGCACCTTCAAGGAGAGCCTCCGCAAGACCGAGACGAAAAGCCTCGAAGAGACATGCCCCGAGTGCGGCGCCCAGCTTCTCCAGAAAAAAGGCAGGTATGGGATTTTTATCGCCTGCTCGAATTATCCCCAGTGCCGGTATATCAAAAACGATAAGGCAGAAAAAATAGATACGGGAATGGCCTGCCCGCTTGCCTGTGGAGGGACGATCGTCCAGAGGAAAACGAGGAGGGGGAAGGTTTTCTACGGCTGCAGCCGGTTTCCCAAGTGCCGGTTCGCCACTTGGGATGAGCCGGTGAGTCGTGCCTGCCCACGCTGCGGCAAGGCGGTCTTGCTCCGAAAAGTCGATAAGAGCGGTTCTGTTCTTTACTGCTGGGACGAGAAATGCGGGTTTAAAGAGCAGGTCAAAGACGGCGAGAAGGATGAGACGAGAACTTAGCCGGTTCCTTGACTACCTCCGGTATGAGAGGAATGCCTCTGCCCACACGGTCTCCAGCTACAGGTGCGACCTCACTCAGTTCGCCGATTATCTCGGGGAGGGGGAAATTTCCCTGCGAAGACTTGATAATATCCAAATCCGGGGGTTCATGGCTCAGCTTCACGAGCGACGCCTGAGAAAGAGCACGCTGGCGCGGAAGCTTGCCGCTGTTCGTTCTTTTCTCCAGTTCTGCGTGAAGAAGGGATGGATCGCCGAGAATCCAGCCAAGGTTGTGGCCACACCTAAACAGGAAAAGCGCATTCCTTCGTTTCTCTCCGAGGAGGAGATGGCCAATTTTTTGGAGGTCCCGCCTTCGAAGCGCCCCCTGGACTTGAGAGACATAACCATCCTTGAAGTTCTTTATGCCACCGGCATTCGCGTGAGTGAGCTTGTCGGGATTAATCTGGAGGATGTGAATTTCAGAGAAAGGCTCGTCCGGGTGCGGGGAAAGGGCAAAAAAGAACGGATCGTCCCCTTCGGCCGCATTGCCGGAGAAAGATTGACATCCTATATGAGGGCGAGACCTTTGTTTCTTAAAGACAAAATCGGAGAGAAAGCCTTGTTCCTGAATTATCAGGGTGAGCGGATCACCTCCCGCTCCGTGGAAAGGATCGTCGATAAATATATCCGCCGGACCGCCTTGAAGAGGAAAATAAGCCCCCATTCCTTCCGGCATTCCTTTGCTTCGCATCTTCTGAGCCGGGGCGCTGACCTGCGGGTCATCCAGGAGCTCTTGGGCCACGAGAGCCTGGCCACGACTCAGAAATATACCCATCTCAACCTGGGCCGGTTGATGGATGTCTACCGGAAGAGCCATCCCCGCTCTTAAAGGAGATATCCGGGAAGGCCTCGCTCCGACGATCCGGAGACACTTACCGAATTCAAGGCCCCCCTTGATTGTTCAAGGGGGGTAGGGGGGATTAATATCGTAAAATCAAAGTCTTTGAGAGTGTCTGCGTTCTTCATACGCTTCGGCCATCCCGGATATCCCGCAGCCGCACAAATAAACCTATTTTGTCAATTTCAGTTGACGTTAGTTTTCGAAAAAGTCAACGGCCATTGACTTCGGTCGGCCCTGAAAAATCCTATCTGTCTGATAATAAATAAAATAGATAGACTCTGAATTTTGGCCTCGCGTTTGCATAAGGGGGAGGAGAAAGGAGGTCATCATGAGAAACGTAAAGGTCGGAGTTCTGATCATCGGGCTCATCCTTGGCCTGTCCCTCCAGCCTCTCTTATCTCTCCAGGCAGGGACTAAGGCCAATGATCAGAAAATCAACATCAACACCGCCTCGCTGGAGGAGCTGCAGAAGCTGCCCCGGATCGGTCCCCAGATCGCCAAAAGGATTATCGACTACAGAAAGGAGAACGGGAGTTTTAAAAAGGTCGAGGAGATCATGAAAGTCAGAGGGATCGGCGAGAAAGTTTATAACCAGCTCAAAGACCGGATCACCGTGGGCGCAGAAAATGCAAACAAATGATTGAATGAAGGGGGCCTCGCCCCCTTCTTCTTATTTCTTTCCCCCTTTTTAGGCCTTGTTTAAGTAGGTGATGAGGAAAGCCTCCATCTTTTTTAAGGCCCGGCCGCGATGGCTGACCTTATTTTTCTCCGCGGGAGCTAACTCGCCAAACGTCTTTTTCCAGGGAGAATAAAAAAATATCGGGTCATAGCCGAAGCCCTGATTTCCCTTTTTCTTGAAGGCGATGTATCCCCTGACTTGGCCCTTAACCTCTTTAAGGATTTTGCCCTTCCTCGAGAGAACCGCGCAGGAGACGAACCGGGCTTGGCGCCGGCTCCAGGGAACGCCTTCCATCAGCTGCAGGACCTTCCGGATATTTTTTTCATCCGTGGCCCGGGGCGCGGAAAACCGCGCCGAAAAAATTCCCGGCGCTCCTCCGAGGGAGGCGACCTCCAGTCCGGAATCCTCGGCTAAAGTGAGCAATTCAGACTTTGAGCTGCAGGCGAGGCTTTTCAGGCGGGAGTTTTCGAGGAAGGTTTTGCCCTTCTCTTCGACATCTTCTCCAATGCCGAGGTCCTGGAGAGAAAGGAATTCTACGGGGAGCCCCGCTAAATATTTTTTTATCTCCCGGAATTTGCCCTGGTTGGTGGTGGCCAGGATGATTTTTTCTCTATTCAATTTTGATTTCGAGAATTTCACCCATGTCAAAAAGGCTCTGGTTGAATTGCCGCTCTTTCTCCTCCGATGAAGAAAAAGACAGCGTGACGATCGAGATATTCCTTTCTTTTTTCAGGTTCAGCTCCGCCAGTTTGAGCCCGAGATGGAAAATCAATTTTCGGAGGTTAATCAGGATATCGGGGCTATCCTTTATCCTGAGATGATAGTGGTAGAGAGATTTTTTCAGGTGGGATTCCTCGAACTTATGCAGAAAGACCAGCGTCCCTAAAACCAGGACTGAAAAGATGACGGCGATGAGATAATAGCCGGCGCCGACGACAAGGCCCAGGCCGGCGACCGTCCAAAGAGTGGAGGCTGTGGTCAGGCCATGGACCATCCCCTGCGACTGAATGATTGCGCCGGCTCCGATAAAACCCATCCCTGTGATAACGGCAGCGGCCACACGGACCAAATCACCGCTCGTTCCGCCTTTGCCTGCGAGCACGAGCTGCGAAAGGACCATCATCATCGCTGAGCTCACGCAGATCAGGATGTGAGTCCTGAGTCCGGCTGGCTTCTGACTCGTTTCTCTTTCCAGCCCGATGATCCCGCCAAGGGCAATCGCCAGGAGAAGCTTGAGGATGATTTCCATGATGTTCATGGCAGTCCTCTCATATCAGGAGCATAAGATGGGGACGGTTCTCGTTGAGAACCGTCCCCGATTAATCCAGACATGATGATAATGTATCATAAGATGGGGATGGTTCTCAACGAGAAGCGCCTCCGGGATAGCATCTCT